>JBAXGN010000130.1 GCA_037139415.1 Verrucomicrobiota bacterium
TCGAACGGGCACTCGATTTGCTCAAAGGATTGTCCCTCTTTTCCAACCAGGAAAAAAAGCCGGATAAGGTCGCCTCGAGCAAATGAGGGAACCAGCATCACGTAACCGCCGGAGTTATAAGGCGGACGTGGCTTGGACCTTCAAATTCACCTCGTGACTTCCACGGCCACACGCCATGCCAGCCATTCTCGCCATTGAAACCTCGTGTGATGAAACCAGCGCCGCCATCGTGCGAGACGGCACAGTACTAGCCAACGTGGTGTCCTCGCAGATTCAAATCCATGCGACCTACGGTGGGGTAGTGCCGGAATTGGCGGTGCGCGAGCATCTGAAGAACTTGCCGCCCGTCGTCCGGTTGGCCTTGGCCGAGGCCGGCCTCACCCCTGGACAACTCGATGCCGTGGCCGCCACCCAAGGGCCCGGACTGCCCATGGCACTCCTGGCGGGTTTCAAAATGGCTCAGGCCCTCGCGTTCGCGGCCCGCAAGCCATTTCTGGGCATTCACCATCACGAGGCGCATCTGTATTCTCCCTGGATTGCCGGTCAACCGCCCGCGGCGGATTTCGCAAAATTGCAACCCAACGTCTCGCTCATCGTCAGCGGCGGGCACACCATGCTGGTGCATGTGCAAGGGGAATTACAGCATCGCCTGCTGGGTTCAACGGTAGACGATGCCGCCGGGGAATGCTTCGACAAGGTGGCCAAACTCATCGGGCTCCCCTACCCTGGCGGTCCAGAAATGGACCGGTTGGCCGAAGGGGGCAACCCAAAGGCGTATGATTTTCCGCGTCCGATGATTCATGAACATCATGACGACTTCAGTTTCAGCGGTTTAAAAACCTCCGTCCGCTACTTCCTGCAAAAACATCCCGGGTTGCTGGACGACACGCAAACGATTCGTGATCTCTGCGCCAGTGTCCAGGCGGCCATCGTCGAGACACTGATCGCCAAAACCATGCGCGCCGCCCGGCGGTTGTGCGTCCGGTGTGTGACGGCCTCCGGCGGCGTGACCTGCAATCGCGCCTTGCGTCAGGAATTGGCCGTCGCGTGCCAGCGAAACCGCCTGGAACTTCGCCTGGCGGATCGCACCCTTTGCACGGACAACGCGGCGATGATCGGGGTTTTGGCCGAGCGCAAATGGCTGGCGAAAACCAGAGTCACCGCCCTCGACGCTGAAATTATACCGGGCTGGCAACTGGACGCGGCATAACCCAGCGGATGACGAAAGTCTCCACACATTCGCCATTGCCTTTCCTCACCTGATATTGCATCTTAATTTTCATGCACCACAGTGTGCTTTAAGGCCATGAGCAATGATTTAATACCGCTAGTCTCCGGCAATAAGGTCGGGGCGGAACGCTTTACCCTGGTGAAACAGTTGGGCCAGGGCGGGATGGGTGTGGTCTGGCTGGCGCAGGACGACCGCCTGCGCAAACAGGTGGCACTGAAATTCCTGCCGCCCTCGGTGCAATCCGATCCACGCGCGCTCGACGGACTGCGCCGCGAGACCGCGCGCGCACAATTATTGACCCACCCCCACATCATCCGCATTCACGACCTGCACGAATTTCGCGATGAGAACGCCTTTCTCTCCATGGAGTTCATTTCCGGCAAGACCTTCGACGCCATGGGTTGGGACCAGCCGGGCAGCGTCTTTCAATGGGTAGCCATTCGGGAGTGGATCAAGCAACTGTGTGACGCGCTCGAATACGCGCACCGCAAAGGGGTCATTCACCGCGACCTGAAGCCGGCCAACATGATGCTGGATGCCACCGATAATACGCTGAAACTGGCGGATTTCGGCATTGCGGCGGTGGTGAGCGATTCCTTAAGCCGAGTATCAGTCCAAAGTCCCACCAGCGGGACGGCGGCCTACATGAGTCCGCAACAAATCAACGGTGAAAAACCGAAGGCGGCGGATGACCTGTACGCGCTCGGCGCATCGCTCTATCATTTGCTGACCAGCCGCCCACCGTTTTACACTGGCATCATTCCCTACCAGGTGGTGCATACCGAGCCCGAACCCATGTCGGTGCGGCTGGCGGATTTTCAGATTCAAAACGATATTCCGCCACACGTCACGGAAGTCGTCATGGCGTGCCTCGCAAAAGACCCGGCCCAACGCCCGCAAAGCGCCAAAGAAGTCTGGGACCGGCTCGCCGCCGGTGACACTGCGGAACCCGGGGCGGCCGAGGGTCCGATCATCTTCCCAACCATCGCAGCCCCACCGGACGACCAACCCGTGGCGCCAGCGATGGATGCGATTGCCGCCACCAAACCCGCCACCGATCCGGTGGCCCCGGAAATATTCGCCACCGTCCCAGCCAGCTCACCAACCGCTGGAAAAATGGGGAAATCCCAAACCATGCGGCGGGCCACCACGCCGCCGGCGGCACCGGAAGTCGGCGTCACCGTTCCAGCCACCACCAGCACCAAGAAAGCCACGACGCTCGCAGCGGGCACGCCGGACGCCGGACAAAAAAATCCTTTTTCCCACGAGCCGAGGCGGGGGATGACTTCGCACACGACCGATGCCAGCACGCCCAGTATATGGAATCTACGCACGGCGGGCATCGCGGCCGTCTTGATTTTGATACTCAGCGCCTGCGCCTGGTATTGGGGCTTGGAAGTGCCGCGCCAGCGGGCGGAGCAGGAAGCGACACGCAAGCGGACGGAACAAGCCGCGCTGAAAGCCGAGCAAGACAAGCAAGCCGCCGAAGAACAAGCTCGGCTGGCAGCCGACGCGATCAAGCGCAAACTCGACGCCGAGGCGAAAGCGCGGCAAGAGGCGGAAGAAAAAGCCCTGCGGGAAGAGCAAGCCCGCCGCGACGCTGAAGCCAAACTGCAGGAAACCGCGCGATTGAAAGCCGCCGCCGAAGAAAAGGCCTTGGAGGAGGCCCGGCAACGGCTGGCCGCCGAGGACGCTCGGTTAAAGGCGGAAGCCAAAACGCAGGAGGAAATCCGCCTGCAAAACGCCGCCATGGCCAAGGCCGTCGAAGAAGAAAAACAGAAAGCCGAAGCGCAGTCCAAAGCGCTGGAAGACGCTTGGAGACGCGCCGCCGCCGATGAAGCGCGCATCAAAGCCGAGGCGCGGGCGCAAGAGGAAACCCGCACCAAGAACGCCGCGCAAATGCGCGCCCTTGAGGAAGCCCGGAAAAAGGCCATCGCGGAAACCAAAGCCTTGGACGATAAACGTCAGCGGGCCATGGAGGATGAAAGGCGCCTGACCGCTCAGTCGCGCGCGCTGGAAGAGGCTCGCCTGCGCGCCGTCATCGAGGCCAAAGCGAAGCCCGAGCCGATTCACCCACCCACGCCGCCAGTCACCCCTCAAGTGGTCGTGGTCACACCAGAGGTGCGCCCCACCAACATCCCCACGCGTCCCCCTGAAGTTCGCCCCGTCCATGTTACCCCGCCACCCACTCAGCCCGGGCCTGCCCGGGCCGCGCCAGAGATGGTCACTTCCGATTCACATTCCAAAACGGGCGAGGCCATTGCCAGCGCCGTGGACGGGGCTGCCGAAGCCGGAGCCACCGTCGGTCGTTTTTTCAAGGGAGTTTTCAACCCCTCCGCCGGCAATGAAAGGGAGAAACCCGTACGCCGTATTCTCAAAGGCAAACCGCAACCCGGAGCGCGATGGACGAACAGTCTGGGGATGATCTTCGCCCCGGTGCATGGCACCAAAACCCTGTTTTCCATTTACGAAACCCGTTACAAGGACTACTCGGCCTATGCCCAGGTAACCTCCGGCATGGATAACTCCTGGGTCAAAGTAACCTATCAGGGTGCGCCCGTGAGTTCCAACCCGGACCACCCCGTCACCATGGTCAGTTGGTCGGATGCCAAAGCGTTTTGCCAATGGCTCACCGAAAGCGAACAGCGTAATGGCGACTTGGCGGACGGCCAATCGTACCGCCTGCCAACGGATCGGGAATGGAGCGATGCCGTCGGATTGGGACCGGAACAAGGCAACACGCCCGCCGAGCGCAGTGATAAAATTCCCAATGTCTATCCCTGGGGGACCGCCTGGCCGCCCCCGCCACGTTCGGGAAATTTTGCCGATATAAACGCGCGAAAACGCATTCCCGGTTTGCCGGCCTATCTCGAACGCTACGATGATCACGCGGTCACCACCGCGCCGGTCGGCAAATCGGAAGCCCGGCCCAACCCATTCGGGTTGTTCGACATGAGCGGCAACGTCGCGGAATGGTGCGAAGACTCGTTTGATGGGGAGCAGGCCCGGGTGCTGCGCGGCGGTTCCTGGGCGGTCGGCAGCCCGCGGCCCCTGTTTTCCTCGGACCGCGACCGCGCGTTGCCTAACGCGCGCAACACCCAAACCGGTTTTCGGGTGGTGCTCGGTTTTGGCGAACGCTGATTTCCACTATTGCAGGCGCCGCTATCCTCGGCTAACTTTATATACTTTATGACGTTGACTGAAAAAATTTTGGCCCGCGCCGCTGGCAAAGCCCGCGTGCAGGCCGGCGAAAACATCTGGGTGAACGCAGACATACTGATGACGCACGATGTCTGCGGCCCGGGCACCATTGGCGTGTTCAAACGCGAATTTGGCAAGCATGCCAAAGTGTGGGACCGCCACAAAGTGGTGATCACCCCGGACCATTACATTTTTACGGCCGACTCCAAGTCGAACCGCAATGTGGACATCCTGCGCGAATTCGCCCAGGAACAAAACCTGCCCTATTTCTACGATGTCATTGACGACACCAAAGGCAGTTGGGCATTCGATGTTTCCAAGGGGCAATTCATCCGGCAATTCGGCTCCAAGTATGCCGGCGTGTGCCACAGCGCGCTGCCACAGAAAGGCCATACCCGTCCCGGAGAGGTGCTCTTTGGCACGGATTCCCACACCTGCACCGCCGGTGCATTCAATGAATTTGCCACCGGTATCGGCAACACCGACGCCGGCTTTGTCATGGGCACCGGCAAACTCCTGATCAAGGTTCCCGAAACCATGCACTTCCGCCTGGAAGCCAAAATGCAACCGGGCGTCATGGCCAAAGACCTGATCCTGCACGTCATCGGCGAAGTCGGTTTTGACGGGGCCACTTATCGCGCCATGCAATTCGACGGCCCGGGCGTAACCTGGCTGTCCATCGACGACCGGATGACCGTGGCTAACATGGCCATCGAAGCGGGCGGAAAAAATGGCATCTTTGAATTCGATGCCCGCACGGCGGAATACGTGGATAACCGCACCCGGTTGAACGGCACCAAGACCTCATACACGCCCGCCGAGCCGGATTCGGATCAAAAGTTCTGCTACGAATTGGTGGTGCATCTGGACAAATTGGAACCCACCGTCGCGTGCCATCCTGATCCCGGCCAGCGCAAGCTCGCCAAGGAAATGGGCCATATCAAGTTGGACCGCGCCTACATCGGGTCCTGCACGGGCGGCAAAACCAGTGATTTTGTGGCCTTTGCCAAAATCATTCGCGGACGCAAGGTGAGTATTGACACCTTCGGGGTGCCCGCCACGCCTGAGATTCTCAATGAACTGCAAACCACGCGCTGGGATGACAAGACGCTCTGGCAAATCCTGGTGGAGGCCGGCGTGATGATGACTGAAAACGCGGGTTGCGCCGCCTGTCTGGGCGGCCCGGTGGACACGTTCGGGCGCATGAACACCCCGCTCAAGTGCATCAGTGCCACCAACCGGAATTTCCCCGGCCGCATGGGCCACAAGGAAAGCCAGGTATTCCTGGCCTCGCCAGCCACCGTGGCGGCCAGCGCCATCACCGGCAAGATCACCGATCCGCGCGAGTTTGTTTAAATTCTGATTGCTGTAACCAACCAGTCGGATTTCACCAATCCGGCTGGTTTCTTTTTTGTCGGGAATCCGTAAAAAATGTTTTCCCGAAGACCGGCCTTCTGGGTTAGGGTGAGGGCAAACGGATGCGAACACTGCACACCTATTTGACGCGCCAAGTGCTGGCCACCACCATGATGACGGTGGCCGTGTTTACGTTTGTGTTGCTGCTGGGCAACGTGCTGCGCGAGATTTTCACCATCCTGCTGAATGACCGCGCCTCCATCAAAGTGATCGGCATGGCGATCGGACTGTTGCTTCCGCACGTCTTCGTCTTCTCCCTCCCCATGGGGATGCTCACCGCCATGCTGCTGACCTTTGGCCGCCTCAGTGCGGAGCGGGAATTAATTGCGATTCGCAACGGCGGCATTTCCCTGCTGGCGTTGATCACTCCCATGCTGCTGCTGGCCGCCGCGTTCAGTTGCGTGTGCGCCCTGGTGAACATGGAAATTGGACCCCGTTGCCGGTTTGTTTACAAAAACCTGATCTACGATCTGGGCAACAAACGCCCGGACGCCGTGCTGAGCGAAAAGTGTTTCATCCGGGACATTCCCGGCTTCATCATCTATGTGGATCAAATCAAGGGCAACGATCTGCACCACCTCCTGATCTCCAAGCTGAACACCAACTCGGAAATCGTGGTGAACCTGCGGGCAGAGCGCGGGCAACTCGTGCGCCAGCCTGGCACCAACCAGTTCGTGCTGCACCTGTACAACTCCAGCGGCGCGGCCCTCGAAAATGGGAACTGGCAGCCGTTGCCGTTCCTCGGGGAATCGGAATATGTCATCGCGCTGCCTTCCGTTTCCACCCGCAAACCAAAACTAAACGAAATGACCTTTGGGCAACTTCGGGAGGAATTGCGGCAAATCGAAGCCGCCCAAATGCAGACCGGATCGCTGGCGGGTATGGACGCCCAAGGCATTCGCCGGAAAATGGCGGAATCGCGTTTGCCAATGGTGGACGTAACCACCCCGATCCTCGTCGAAATGCACCGCCAGGTAGCCTTTTCCTTTGCCTGCATTGGTTTCACGCTGGTCGGCATTCCGCTGGGCATCCGCAGCCATCGCAAGGAAACCAGCGTCGGCATGGCCGTCGCCCTGGTGCTGGTGCTCGTCTATTACAGTTTTCTTATCATGGCCGGGAGCCTGGATACCAATGCGAAGGTGTACCCCTATTTAATCTGCTGGATCCCCAATTTTCTTTTCCAAGTGGTGGGGGCCTGGCTGCTCTGGCGCGCCAATCGAAATTAACCTGCTTTTACTGACCCATGAAACCCTGCTTCCCGTTCGCCCTGTTGGCCCTTTTAACCCTGACCGCCAACCAGTTCACTCTGCGTGCGGCCGAGAAATTTCGCATTGCCTCGTTTAATGTCGAAAATTACCTGGATGCCCCGATCGGCACGCGCCAGGCGAAACCCGAACCCGCCAAGGCAAAAGTGCGCGAGAGCATCCTGGCCATGCAGCCGGATGTATTGACCCTGGTGGAAATGGGCAGCACCAACGCGTTGCTCGAATTGCAATCCTCCCTGAAGCATGCCGGTCTGAATCTGCCCTACTGGGAGCATGTCACCGGATACGACACGAATATTCACGTGGCCGTGTTAAGCCGCTTTCCCATCATCAACCGCCATCCGCATACCAACGACACCTATTTATTGTTTGGCCGGCGTTTCCCGGTGAGCCGCGGCTTCGCCGAAGTTGGCATCCAAGTCAATGCGCACTACCAGTTCACCCTGCTGGCGGCCCACCTCAAATCCAAACGCAGCATTGCGGAAGCGGACGAAGCCGACATGCGCGAACAAGAGGCCTTGCTGCTGCGGGAAAAGATCGAAGCGCATCTCACCGCCAACCCCAACCTGAACCTGGTGGTCCTCGGTGATTTTAATGACACCAAGGATTCAAAAAGCGTGAAAGCCATCCTGGGCCGCGCCAGCTCCAAAACCGGCCTCGTGGACACCCGGCCCGCCGAGCGCAACGGCGACAACCTGCCCTCGGAAAATCCGCGCTGGGACCCGCGTAACATCGCCTGGACTCATTTCTTTGGCAAAGAAGACACTTACTCGCGCATTGACTACATCCTGTTGAGCAAAGGCATGGCCAGGGAATGGATCAAGGACGAAACCTACGTGCTGGCCACCACCAACTGGGGCCTCGCCTCGGACCACCGGCCCATTGTCGCCACGTTCACCGCTGAGGATCGCCCGTGACCTCGTTTGCAACGTAAATTAACTTTGCATCGCCTTGGCCACCATTTGTTCCCAAAGTTGCCGCTGCTCAGTAAGGGCCTGCACGCGGTCGGGAACCTGGTCGGAAGCTTCCAATAATCCCCAGCCGTCCCAATCCAGCTTCACCAACAGGTCAATCTGGAGTTGGTAAGGGAACTTCTCATCCTTGAGATTATGCGCGTGAAGCGTGTGCCCGAGGAAATTCTTTACCAGCTTAAAGTTCGCCTCAAACCCATTGCCTGCGGCATCGCGCGCGTCGCTGTTTAGTTTGATCCGCACTTTGGGTTGTTTCACTTGATCCATGATGGCCCGCAACGTGGGGAGTTCGCCTGCCGGACCATGCGCCTCCAGCCGTACCTCCTGGCCGTATTCCGCCGCAAACGCGCCGATTTCATCCACCGAGCGGGCGATTTGTTCGATGGTCTTTTCATGAGCCACATTGGGATTCCACTGATTCGGGAACACTCGCACACCGGTGGCACCGACGTCATGGCTCAATTTAATATGCGCCTTGGCCGCTTCAATGGCCGTCTTGAGTTTCCCCGCGTCCGGCCAATCCATGCGCTCGGCACTGCATATACCGACCAGGGTGATGGGACTATCGGCAAAGCGTTTTTTAACCTCCTTGCGCTGATCCGCATTCAAGGTCAGCTCAACGCCATGGGCATATTTTGCGCTGGTCCGCAATTCCACGCCATACACCTTCGCCTGCTGGAGGTTGGCAATCGTGGTCGGGATGTCCCAATCCTTGCCCCATTGGTACGAAGTAAACCCAAACCGAACTTTGGCGCCTTTCTTCGCTTCGGCGGCCGGCAACTGGGACGTCGGAAGCAGGGCCAGGGCACACGTGCCCAAAGTGGTTTTAACGCCAGCCGCCAGGAATTCCCGGCGCGAGGCAAGGGGGGACTTCACCCGATATTCATGATTCCCGGCCATTTGACCCGGCGTTATCAATTCATGTTTCATAGTATTTATTTTCTTGGATGATGTTTACGTTTGAGCCGGTTCGCGGCCATCATACCCGTTCCGGCACCACAAACGGCGCGCGGTAATCCCGCGAAACCAGCTTATTCGCTTCCGCGCTGAATTCACCGGTAAAACGTTCAGCGTCGTTATCCATGGTCAGCAAGGGACTCAGCACCACTGGCGTTTTATCGAGATCAATGGCATTGGCGCTCAAATGCGCCTGGAAGCGAGCAAATGCGCCCGCTAAATCCTTGCGTCCACCGATACGCTCCTTGATTTCTCCGGGCGGTGCAGCCTTGCCCAGCCGGTACGAAATATTGGCCATGTGGACCAGCGCGGCTGAGAGATGGCCTTGCAGGATGTCCCCTTCCAATTCGGCGACCTTCCGGTTCCGCACCGTGGCAATGAAGTTGGCGTACATTTCCGGGTTGGTGGGCTTGAATTCCTGAAGGAGCTTGCCCTCGGGATCATACGCTTTGTTATTAGCGATGTACCCATTTTCGCAATGCACAGTCACCCCGATTTGCAACCCGCAGAACGTGTCCATGGTCGCCTTGGGATTGCGGTCCCAAGGACTTTTCTGAAATGATTGATTTTGAGGCAGACCGCGCACCTCAAAAATCACCGGAATCGGCTCATAATCGAAGTAGGTCAACAACGAATTGGGAGTTTGGCCGTCATCGCGATAACCGAAGCGTCCACCCATGCTGATGACATGGCGCGGCAGACGGTCCAGACCAGTGGCCATGCGGCAGCCGTCCATGTAATGGATGCCCATATTGCCCAGATCGCCATTGCCATAGTGCCAATCCCAGTGCCAATCGTAATGCAGGTACTCCCGCATCACCGGCAGGAGGGGCGCCGGCCCCGACCATAGATCATAGTCCAGCGTCTTCGGTGGTGGCGTTGGCCCATTGACTTTGCCAATGCTGATGCGCGGTTTGAAGTTCACCCCATGAATGTACCGGACTTTGCCGAGCCCGCCCTGGCGCGCAAAGGCCAGCGCCTCTTTGATGCCCGACTGCGAGCGGGAACCGCTGGTACACTGCACCACGCGCTGATAGGTCCGCGCGGCTTCCACCATTTTGCGTCCCTCAAAAATATTATGCGACGCCGGCTTCTGCACGAACACGTCCTTGCCGGCCTGGCAGGCCAAAATCGCCATTAGCGAGTGCCAATGGTTCGGCGTGGTGATGCTGACGGCGTCAATGGTTTTATCCTCCAGCAATTTCCGAAAGTCCGTGTAAGCCGCCACCGGTTCGTTGCGCTGCTTGAACTGGGCAACCTCGGCGTCCAGATGGGCGCGATCCGCATCGCATAAGGCCACAATGCGCACGTCGGGCACTTTGCGAAAATCACGAATATCCTGCTTACCTTTGCCGCCAATTTTCACGGTGGAGCCGATCCCGATCACCGCCAGCCGGACGGCTTCATTGGCCCCCAGGACCCGCTGAAATGGAGCGAGCGAAACTCCCGTGCCCAGGGCCGTCAAGGCAGCTCCCGTTAACGTTGAACGGCGCAAAAAACTTCGGCGCGAGATCGGTTTCATAGCATAATCGTCTTTTCAACAGACTATCCTTTCGCACCTGTCCTGCCAACGGTTTTGTTCTGGCGCGTTTTTTCTGCGTTTTACGCCTTGGGTCTGTCCGCTCGCGCCTGGTCATTTTCCTTTCCGCACCACCTCGTTCATGAGCTTCCGCCAGTCTTGCATTTTCTCCCATGTGGCGGCGTCCGCCTTCGCGGGCTCGAAGCGGCTGGCGTCCACATCCTGATATAACGCACGATACTTCCCGATATCCACATTCGGATTCGGCGAATTCTCCTGGGCATTGACGCCTTTGCGCCACGCGGCCAGGGCGGACTGCATGGAAGTGACCCGGGCCGAATTTTGCGCGGCCAAATCCTGCGTTTCCGCAACGTCCTGCGCCAGGTTATACAACTCCGTGCTGCTGCTGTCATAATACTCCACCAACATCCAATCCCCCTCGCGCACTGCGCCGGATGGGCGGCTCCCCTGATTGGTGTAATGCGGGAAATGCCAGAATAATTTGCGTGCTGGCGCCGGGCTTTTGCCCTGCAACAGGCCGGCCAGGCTCACGCCATCCATATCCGTCGGCGCGGGTTGCCCGATGCATTCCATCAACGTGGGCAGCCAATCCGTGTTCACCACCGGTTCCTGCACCACTCGCCCCGCCGGCACGTGGCCCGGCCAGCGCACGATCAAGGGAATGCGCAACCCGCCCTCATACACAAACCCTTTGCCCGCCCGGTAGGGAGTGTTATGCGTGATCCGGGAATGCGTCAACTCGGGCACGTGCAGCCCGCCGTTATCCGACGTGAAAATCACCAGCGTATTGGTGGCCAGCCCCAAGGCGTCGAGCTTGGCCAACAGAAGACCAACGGTTTCATCCATGGACTCGATCACCGCCGCGTACACCGGCTCAAACGCCCCGCGCTGCCGGTCCATCCGCGCCGCTTGCGCCGCATAGGGGATGTGCGGCGTATTATGCGCCAGGTAAACAAAGAACGGACGCTGCTGATTCGTCTCAATAAAACTGATCGCCGCCGCCGTCAGCCCGAACTCCCCCTTGCCGCCTTCCGTCTCCGAGGGCACCGTGTTCGGCTTGCCGGGATGATACATATCAAAGCCATGCTCCAGGGGGCCGAACCCTTTGCCGCCCACATGCCATTTGCCAATGCACGCGCTGACATAACCCGCCTCCTTGAAATACCGGGGCAGCATCTTCACCTCCAGGGGCACTTGCATGAGAATTTCCGGGTGAATCACCTTTTGCGACACACAATCAGGCCGCCCCGGCAGAAACGTCGTCAAATGCAGCCGCGCCGGCGCCTTGCCCGTCAGGATCGCCGCGCGCGATGGCGAACATATCGGTTGGGCACAATACGCAGTGGTGAAACGCGTGCCATCCGCCGCCAGGCGATCCAAGTTCGGCGTGTGATGCTCCTGCCGCCCGTAACAATGCAGGTCGTTAATGCCCAAGTCGTCGGTCAAAATGAAAACGACGTTCGGTTTGACGGTGTCGGTGGCAGGCAATTGCGCCGCCATCCCAAACATCCCCACCAGCAGGCAAAGCCAGCGGACAAAATACGCGGTAGTATAGTGCATGGCCTCGGTAGTATCACTCCAATCCACGCGACTCAACAGAAAAGCACCACCTGGCTCCTCGCTATTTTGAATGGAATGAGGGCCAGCTAAACCCGAAATCCGAGGGCCGAAAACCGAAAGAATACCGAATACCGAATCCGGAATCCGATGGCTGGCACGCGGTTGGTAGCCGGTTCGCGTTTCACACATTGAAGCACGGCGTTTTTCCAGCCCGGCCCCGGCCACAGGTGGCGGTGGCGTGTTTTCGGCATTCGGATTTAACCAGAGACAAACGCCCACTAAAAACAGCGCCCCATCGGTGTGTGACTATTTCGGGTTTCCCCTTTTCAGTGGCAGAGCCGGATCGCCAATTTCCTGCATGTGCTGCCAAAGCTGTTGTTCCAGCGTTTTCACGATCTCGGCATTTGCGGGATCGTCCGCCACATTCCGCGTTTCCTCCGGGTCGCGTTCCAGGTTGTATAATTCGCGCCCGTTCTGACGCACGAGGCAGAGTTTCCATTGTTGGGTACGGATCATGCGCCCGCAGTTTATATCATCCGGGTTGCCGCGCTCGCCGAACACCGCCGTCCGTCCATCCGCTTTCCCCTCGATGAGGCCGCGCAGGCTGGCACCGTGAACGTTGGTCAGCGGCGGCGCGTCCAAATAATCCAGGATGGTGCAGGGCAAATCCACCGTTTGGGCGAGGCCAGCCACCGTTTTTCCAGCGGGAATCGCGCCGGGCAGACGCATGAGGAACGGCACACGCATGAGGTCATCGTATAAGGTGACGAGGGTTTTATCCATCATGCCGTGTTGGCCCAGCATGTTGCCGTGGTCGCTGGTGAACACGATCAACGTCCGGTCCGTGAGTTTCAATTCGTCCAGCGTTTTCAAAATGCGGCCAAAGCACCAATCCATCATGGTGACTTGGGCGTAGTAACAGCGCAGGTATTCGCGAAAGCCAGCCTCGCCATAAATCCGGGTCATGCGGGCCGAGGCCGTTTCGGCCGAGGCTGCGGGCCGGTTGGTCCAACTTGCCGGCAGCGGCAGTTGGGCGGGATCGTACTGGTCATAAAACGGTGCCGGCGCAATCCAAGGCGCGTGGGGCGGACTCACGGAATAAGTGATGGCAAACGGCTCGCCCTGGTGCCGTTTGATCAAGTCGCTGCAATAATCCGCCAGCACCGTTTCATAATGAAATTCGGGTTTCAGCCGGGAACGACCGATCACGCCAACATCCTGTTTGGGCGTGCCCTTTTCCTGACGCCATTGGCGGTGGGCTTCCGCCGTGGCTTTGGTCAGGTAAATATCGCCCAGCAATTCCGTTTCCCCGTCCCGCGGCCCGGCGTCGAATAGCAGATCCCCAGCGGCTTTCCGGCGTTGCTTCATGAGTTGATGAAAATCGTTCTCATCGGTGGTTGCCTCGGGAAAGCACTTGAGTTCCGCAGGGGAGCCAAGATGCCATTTGCCCAACTGGTGGTTGTGATACCCCAGCGCAGCCAGGGGATGATGATAGGTCTGCCGGGGCTCGCGCAAACGCAGCGGGTCCTCGTTTTGATCAATGTTCCGCCCGAGTCCCACCGAGCTGGGGTATAATCCCGTTTCGAGCGCAAAGCGGGTGGGCGAACAGTAAGGCACCGGCACAAACATCCGGTTGAAGCGGGTTCCTTCCCGAGCCAACCGATCCAGGTTGGGCGTTTTCACGATCGGATTCCCCGCGCAACCAAGCACCTCGGCATGGTGCTGGTCGGTGATAAACACCAGCAGGTTGAAACGATTCGTTTCCGCCGCCGTCAGGGACAAGGGCGACCAGATCAAAGTCAGGCACAAAGCCGCGAGATGCACTCGGTTCATAACGTGGCGGCACGTTATCCAGCCAAACCAGGAATATCAACCCAATCCATTAAGTCGCCTTCATTCATTAACGAAAAATCAAGACGCCGCGCGACCTCGGAAAGTAATCTCAATCGGCTGGCGAGCGCCAGTATAGTTATGCATTCCGCGCCAATGCGGCTCGGACTTTATTGGCCACGCCGTCGATGGTGAAAGGCTTCTCGATGAAATTCATCCCCTCAGCCAACACCCCGTGGTGGGCGATGACATCCCTCGTATAGCCGGACATGAAGAGGCACCGAAGCTGCGGGTGGCGTGCCATTAACCGTTGGGCCAGATCCCGTCCGTTCATCTCGGGCATCACCACGTCGGTCATCAGCAGGTGAATCTCGCCCGCGTGTAGATCGGCCAGCCGGATTGCTTCACTCGGTGAGTTCGCAGCCACGACCGTGTACCCCAGCCGCTCAAGAATCCTCCGGGCGATGGCCAGAATAGCCGGCTCGTCTTCCACCAGCAGCACCGTCTCCCCGGAACTTTTGGGCCTTTCCGCCACGCTCTCCTTTTGGGGCGCGGCGGGCTCGCCGACGTACTGGGGCAGATAGAGGTTAAAGATTGTCCCTTTGCCTGGTTCGCTGGAAACACTGATGAATCCGTGGTTCTGTTTGACGATGCCATACACCGTGGCCAGGCCCAGGCCGGTCCCCTTGCCGAGGCCTTTGGTGGTGAAGAATGGCTCGAAGATTTTGGACATCGTTGCCTTGTCCATGCCACACCCGTCATCACTCACGGCCAACCGCACATACGCCCCGGGCATAACCCCTGGGTGATCGGCGCAATAAGCGTCATCCATGACCGCATTCCCCGTTTCGATGGTCACCTTGCCCACGCCGTCAATGGCGTCGCGCGCGTTGACACAGAGATTGGCCAGAACCTGATCAATTTGGGTGGGATCCACGTTGATGAGCGCCAAGTCGGTAGCAGGCAACCAAGCCAATTGAATGTCCTCGCTGATGAGCCGGCGCAGCATCTTTAGCAAACTCTCCACGGTTTCGTTCAAGTCCAGCACCCTGGGAGCGATGGGCTGCTGCCGGGCAAATGCCAACAATTGCCGGGTCAGGTCCGCGGAGCGCCGGGCGCAGGACCGGATTTCTTCGAGGCTTTCGCGGATCGGACTGTCCGGCGGAATTTCATCCAGGGCCAGGTTCGCATTTCCCAGGATGGCTTGCAGCATGTTGTTGAAATCGTGCGCCACGCCACCCGCCAGGCGTCCCACGGATTCCATCTTCTGAGCCTGATGGAACTGGGCTTCGAGTTTGGCCTTTTCCGCCTCCGCCCGTTTGCGTTCGGTGATATCGCGGTGGACGCATTGGATGACGGCTTGCCCGCCAAGGGTAACCAGGCTGGCTGAAACTTCGAGCAGGAATAAATGCCCGTCCTTGTGATAATGTTCCACTTCAAAGGTCAAAGCCTCCCCAGCCAGCAAGCGGCGCATCCGCTCAGGAATATGTTTGGCTGTTTCGGGGGAATCAAAGTCCCTCAAGTTCATGACCTGCATCTCGGTTGCGGTGTAACCGTGCATGCGGGCAAACGATTCATTGACCGCCGTCAGCTTGCCATCGGCCGTCAAAAGCATGATGCCATCATTCGCCCGGTCGAACAGGATGCGATAGCGCATCTCGCTCTCGCGCAGCGACGCCTCGACCTGCTTGCTGGCGGTGAGATCAATATCCACGCAGAACAGCTCCTGATCGCCGTGGCTGTTGACCAACATGGCGTGACTGGAGAAAACGTGGATCGGGCTCCCATCCTTTTTCTGCAGCGTCAATTCGCCGGCGGGAATGGGGACACCATTGGTCACCCAATTCGTTATAGCGCCAATGACGGCGTCCCGCATCTCCGGGGGAATGACGAGTTCTTCCAGCAGTTGATCCATGACTTCGCCGCGCTTGTAACCATAGAGGACCTCACTGGCGGCGTTCCAAAAGATAACCCGGCGGTTCTGGTCGTACCCTTGCACCGCGATATTCGGCAAATCCCGCACCAGCGCATGGAAGCGTCGCTCGCTCTCCTGCAACGCTACTTGGGCCTGCTGGCGCAGACTGTTTAGCTCACTGCCATCAATAGGCTGGGTCATGCGGATAGCCTTGCCATAGTACGGCGGTATGTCAAGGACAAGTTGCCCCATTTCTGACCGACCAATGCGTAATCTGCCTCCAGAATGGACAATAAAATGGTCTCATTGAGGGCGTTGTTATAGCCCAACCTCTTTGGTAGTCCAACCACTTTTCCAAGTGCCATTTTCGGATGTCGGAAGGCATTCCCGTGGCTGAAACGCGCTTCCTAACGTGCGGAAATCAGTTTCCGTGGTGGAAGTGCGTTTCCGCTGGCGCGGAAGGTTATTTCCGTGGCGGAAGTGTGCTTCCGCTAGTGCGGAAGGTCATTTCCGTGGCGGAAATACGTTTCTGCTGGCGAGGAAGGTCGTTTCCGTGGCGGAAGTGCGCTTCCGACGGTGCGGAATGTCATTTCCGTGGCGGAAGTGCGCTTCCGCTGGCGCGGAAGGTCGTTTCCGTGGCGGAAGTGTGTTTCCGCTGGCGCAGGAAGCTATTCGCCTAATTGGCACCACCCAAAGCACCTGCTGAAATCCGGTAATCCTGGAGGTGTTACGGTTGCGCGGCCTGGGCCAATTCAACTGTCGTTGGACTCCGGTACAAGCTAAACTGTTACTTTTCTGCCCCCTTTTGGAGACTCTCAAATTGTTCGCGGTAATTGACCGTCACAGGGCTAAGCGTACCGACTGCGACCGTCTCCGTCTCCTACGAAAAATCAAGGCGAACTGCTCTGCGGCATTCGCCATCTCGTTAAGGGGGCGAAGAAGCGCGATAGAATCGGTTGCCTTTGTCCGTCGCGGCTGGGTCCGAAAAAGTAGAAGTGCCGTTCGTGTTGGTAATGGTCATCAGTTCGCTCCAGTTCGTCAGGTTCGTGGAGACGTGGACGACAAAATCAACTCCCAGGGTCCCTCTGAGTGAAAGCTCAACATTGCCCGCGTGCTTTATGACGCCAAGCGTACAGGGCGGATTAGTAACCTGCACCGTCCCATCCACGTAGGTCGCCGACAATGGGGTGGCGTTGGTGTCGGAAACCTCGCGAAACGCGGGTGTGTCGGAAAAGCCGATCGCAGCCGGGCCGTGGCCGATCCCCGTGAAAGTCAATTCGCAAAGCTTCTGCCTTCCGGGCGGAAACGGTGACATGTCATTCCTAATGATCATGCCGCCGATGTGCCCATTCTTAGCGTCAGCGGAGTTGATAGTGATTAACGTGTTACTCTGGTTGAATTGATAATACTCGCCAGAATCTGCGGGCGGTTGGAAGTGAAGCCTTGTGGGATTGAAAGTCAAACTGAAGCCAAGACCAGACTCATTCCCTTGCGCGTCAAGATATACCCCGACCGTCCCATCTTGCCCGATGGAGAGGTTGGAGGCTGTGATCGAAATAGTTCGCGATCCGCCCAGCAGCGGCTGCTTTGGAACCGCATTCGTCGGGCCGCCTAGTATTTGACGCGGGTCTAATCCTATGACGTAGCGGACAGCCTGAACCACATCTATCACGGTGATAGCCCCATCGCCTAACGTTGCCATAGGCGCACAGTCTGCGGCTGCAAATTCGTCTCCGCATTTAGCTGTATCGAAGCCAACCGCATAGCGGATAAGCCATTTCCAATCCAGATATCGAACGTCCCCATCCCCACCTGGGTAAGCAATTCCATTGATATATGTCCATGGCGGGTAGATATCCGCCTCCCATTGGGCGTGAACGTTTCCTTCCAGAACTGGTAGCAAGAGCAAAACGGATAGCAGGAGTTTTACTGTTGCAGTGCCACAGCACCTTGTCAATCGGCGCGTTGCAGTTAAAGAGATTTGCTTCTCATTGACTTCCATGACGACATGATGCGCGCTTAGGGTGATTCGTCAATCGCTTTTTCGGAGGTCTTTTGCACGGCATATCAGGAGGGCAAAAGTGGGGCAAGGTATATTGATAGTAAACGAGCATCACCAATTTGGTCAGCACCAGCGCGCATACCGGAATGAGGTGTCAAACAACCGGGGTAAGACCATAGAATTGATTCTGCTGAAATCCGGTAATCCTGGAGGTATTACGGTTGCGCGGCCTGGGCCAGTTTCAACTGCCGTTGGATTTCCGGTACCAGCTAAACTGTTACGATTCCGAATTGACCCCGAATCTGGGAACCCAAACATGGCAAAAAAATTGGGACCAATTCTTTTGCAGAAAAATGATGCGCAGGAGATAGTATCTGGAAGTCAGGAACTAGAGTTGTGAGTGTCGTGAAACGTCCGGGTTCTGGGAATCTATGGTGAATCCGGTATTTCCAAGGTTAAGTGGCTTTGGTTCGTGTTTTTTTCCATGTCCGTTTTTCGCGCTTGTTTTCGGCGGGGGAATCGGCTTTCATGCAGCTCGACGCGCATGAGTGAAAAGACGTTAGTCGTAGTGCCAACGTATAACGAGCGGGAAAATCTGCCTCCGCTCGTCCAACGGCTTTTAAACCTGCCCGTCAAAGTGGACTTGCTGGTGGTGGACGATAATTCGCCTGACGGCACCGGAAAGCTGGCGGATGAATTGGCCGCCAAACATCCCGAGGTCCACGTGCTGCACCGTCAGGAAAAGAGCGGGTTGGGACGCGCCTATTGCGCTGGCTTCGCTTGGGCGTTGGAACGGGATTACGAATTCATCATGGAGATGGACGCGGATTTTTCCCATAACCCCGAAGAAATCCCCAACTTTCTAAAGGCCGCACAAAACGCGGACCTGGTGATTGGTTCCCGCTATGCCAAGGGCATCCGGGTCATCAACTGGCCGCTGAGCCGCCTGCTCTTGAGCATGGGGGCGGCCAAATATGTGCGGATCATCACCGGCATGACCATCAGTGACCCCACCGGCGGGTTTAAATGTTTCCGTCGGCACGCCTTGCAGCGGATTGATCTGCATGGCGTCCGGTCCAACGGATACAGTTTTCAAATTGAGATGTCCCATAAACTGTGGCGGCACGGTCTGCGCATCGCGGAGGTGCCGATCATTTTCACCGACCGGTTCATGGGCAGTTCCAAAATGTCCCGCAAAATTGTTTACGAAGCCATCTGGATGGTCTGGCAATTGTGGCTGCAGAACGGATTGCGCCGTTCCCCGCGAAAACCGAAGGACTGAGTTTTTTAAAACTGGCCCGATAAGAACAGGCTGGCATTGCCGACCCTGACGATTTAGACTGCCCCCTACTATGAAACAAACGATGCACTTGAGTCTTTGCCTGGGCGCCCTGTTGGGGGGCCTGCTATCCGCCGTCGCCAGCGACCTTATCGCGCCGGGCGCCAAACTGGAGAAACTCAGCGACGGATATAAGTTCACCGAGGGACCCGCCACCGACAAGGAGGGGAACGTGTATTTCACCGATCAGCCGAATGACCGGATCGTAAAATACGATGCCGCCACCGGCAAATTCGAGACCTTCATGCAACCGTGCGGACGGGCCAACGGCATGCGGTTCGATGCCCAGGGAACGCTGATTGCCTGCGCGGATGAAAAGAACGAATTATGGGCCATTGATGTCAAGACCAAGGCAACCACGGTGCTGGTCAAGGAGTACCAAGGCAAACTGCTCAACGGTCCCAATGACGTATGGACTCAGTCGGACGGCAGCCTGTATTTCACCGATCCGTTCTATTTCCGAAAGGATTATTGGAAACGCCCGAACACCAAGGAGCAGGACGGCGAACATGTCTATTACCTGAGCGCAGACCGCAAGCAGTTAACCCGGGTAACCGATGATCTGGTGCAGCCCAATGGCATCATTGGCACGCTGGATGGCAAAATACTGTACGTGGCGGACATCAAAGCAAAAAAAACCTACGCGTACGATATTCAACCACAGGGGAAACTGCTTAATAAACGCCTGCATTGTGAATTGGGCTCGGATGGCATGACCATTGATCGGGAGGGGAACCTGTATTTGACTGGCAAAGGCGTGACGGTCTTCGACAAAACCGGCAAACAAATCGAGCACATCGAGGTGCCGGAACGCTGGACCGCCAACATCACGTTCGCGGGGAAAGGCAAGGATTTACTGTTCATCACCGCCAGCGGTTCGGTGTACGGGATCAAGATGCGCGCCAAAGGCATCTTTTAAGGCGCTTTTCATGGAATCCGGGATTGACACCCGCAGCCGGCGTTTTACCCTATGAATCATGACTGTGCGATAAATCCCGGCGCTAGGGTTCGGGATTTTTATCCGCTCAATGTTAAATATATTTTATGGCTAATACAATTTTAGTGGGTGCCCAATGGGGCGACGAAGGCAAAGGCAAAATCATTGATGTGCTCACGGAGCAAGCGGACATCGTGGTCCGCACACAGGGCGGCAACAATGCCGGCCACACGGTATTTCTGGGCAAAGATAAGTATGTGCTGCACCTGATTCCCTCCGGGATTCTGCGCCCCGGCAAACGCTGCGTCATCGGCAACGGCGTGGTGGTGGACCCCGTTGGCTTGGTGGCGGAAATTGACGGACTCGCCAAACTCGGCGTGAAGGTAACGGAGAAGAATCTCTTTTTGAGCGACGCCGCCCACGTAGTCATGCCGTATCATCGCGAACTGGACGCCCAGCGCGAGGTGCAAAAGGGCAAAAACAAGATTGGCACCACCAAACGCGGCATCGGCCCCGCCTACGGAGACAAAGCGGCGCGCGTCGGCATCCGCATGGGCACGTTGGTCAACCCGGAGCGTTTTGCCGCGACGCTCAAGCTGCGAATCGCGGAAAATAACGCCGTACTGAAAGCCATGGGCGCGAAGCCGCTTTCATACAAGCAGATGCATGATGAATACCGGGCTGCTGGTGACCGCCTCAAGCCGTTTGTCACCAATACCGTTATTTTACTGAATGAAGCCATGGGTAAGCGAGCCAACATGCTGTTCGAGGGCGCGCAGGGCACTTTCCTGGATATTGACCACGGCACCTATCCCTTTGTCACTTCCTCCAATACCACTTCTGGCGGTGCCAGCACCGGTTCCGGCGTTGCGCCCAACCGAATGGATACCGTGGTGGGCGTGATGAAAGCCTACACCACCCGGGTGGGTGAAGGACCGTTGCCCACCGAGAACGCCGAGATTGCCGATATGCTCCACGGCATGGGCCGGGAATTTGGCGCCACCACCGGACGCGCGCGCCGTTGCGGTTGGTTTGATTCCGTGGCCACCCGCCATGCGGCGATGGTGAATGGCATTGACCTGCTGGCCGTCACCAATATTGACGGGCTGGACACGCTGGATGTCATCAAGGTCTGCGTGGCATATCGTTATGGCTCCGAACGGCTGGATTATATGCCTAACGACATCGAGGTACTCGCGCAATGCCAACCCATTTACGCGGAGTTCCCAGGCTGGAAAACGCCCACCACGGAGGCGAAGACTTGGAAGGATTTGCCAGCCAAGACCCGTGCTTATCTGAAAGCACTGGCAGAATTGACTGGTGCCAAGCTGATGATTGCCTCCGTGGGGCCTGCGCGCGCACAGACCATCTTTGTCTAACGAACGTGACGGTTCAGCCGCATGCATCACAATTGAGTACCCAGGCCAAAGCCGCCCTGCCCGCCCATATTGCCATCATCATGGATGGCAACGGACGCTGGGCCAAACAGCGGCATTTGCCGCGTGTGGAAGGGCATCGCAACGGCGTGGAATCCGTGCGCGCCACCGTGCGCGCCTGTGGCGAACTGGGGATCAAATACCTGACGCTCTACGCCTTTTCCGTGGAGAACTGGAACCGGCCCAAGGACGAGGTGGATACCTTAATGAAGTACCTGGCGCGATTTCTGAAGGGTGAAATCGGGGAGTTGAACCGCAATAACGTGCGCCTCGAAGTCATCGGACAGATCTACCGTCTGCCGGAGTTTGTGCAGGACCAGTTGAAGAAGACCCAGGCCGCATTGGCGAAAAACAACGGGCTGACCCTGACGTTGGCGCTGAGTTATGGCGGGCGCACGGAAATCGTGGAGTGCATGCGCACCATCGCGCAGAAGGTCAAGGACGGTCAGCTTGACCCGGCGGAGATTACCGAGCAAGTCATCACCCAGCATCTTTATACGCGCAATATGCCAGACCCGGATTTGCTCATCCGCACAAGCGGGGAGATGCGTGTGAGCAACTTTTTGCTATGGCAGATTTCGTATGCGGAGCTGGTTGTCACGCCCGTGCTCTGGCCTGACTTCCGCAAACCGCAGTTATGCGAGGCGCTGGAGGAGTATGCCCGGCGGCATCGTCGTTTCGGTGGAATTTAATGTGGTAAAACGATTTTCCCCACACAATTTTAACCTCGGATGGGAAATCGGCCATGGCAAAAAGATTTACTGGCAAAAAAATTATATCGCGAAGCCAGGTGCTGGAAGCCAGAAGATAGCATTCAAGTTGAAATCAGAAGTTTGAATTCCAAGCTGATTACCCGACCTAATCCATTGTTATCGTGAACCTGGGTATGACAATTAGTGGGTATTAAAAAGCAAAAGATGGTAAGTGTCTGCGCTTGTATTGTATAGTCTTATATAATTGATTAGTATTTGAAATATGTGCGGGTACGGACTCCCCAATGCGATGGGCGCTGGGACTCGACACACGGTATGAAACGGATTGTCTGTGGAAGCCTCGGCTTCCGGTGTGTAACAGTGAGATCAAATTATGAACACTAAAGAAACGCTTCCAAGGTTGTTCGCCTGCAAATCACATGCTGGGAATATGAGCTTATTAACGCACTTTGCGTGCTACTGCGCCTTAGCGGCTGTCTTGCTTTTCAGTGCTTTGGACTCCCACGGTGCCAACCTCGTCAGGACCAACCTCGCTGGCGGCGACTGGAATACCGCCGCCAACTGGAGCCCGAGCCAGGTGCCGGGCGCGTCAGATACGGCTTGGATCACCAATAGCGGAACCTACACCGTCACGGTCACGACCGGTTCGACGGCGACCAACGTGGTGGTGGGCGCGGTTAGCGGCGCGCAAACCCTCAACCTTTCCGGAGGCACCTTAGTGTTGGGTAGGACCGCGACTCTGGGAACCAACGGGACCTTCTTGCTCACTGGCGGGACGATTCATGGCGGGACGGTGGTGGCAACCAACGGGGCATCCTTAGCCATCATCGGCGGCACGTTGGACGGGGTGACGGTCAACGGGACGCTGGAAGTGGGCAACAGCTATAACGGGGCAAACCTCACGGTGGCCAATGGCTTGGTGTTGAACGGCACGGCGCTGGTGGGCAATCCCACCAACGGGTGGATCGGCAGCATCGGTTTTGCGGGCAGCCAAACTTTGAGCGGCAACGGGACGGTGGTGTTTGGCAATCATCCCAACAACACCTTGTTTCTGGCCAATGCTGGGACGACGCTGACCAATGGCGCAGGCATCACCATTCGCGGCCAGACCGGGACGATTGGTTACGGTGGCGCGCCGAATGTGGCCGTGATCAACCAGGGCACGATTTCCGCCGACGTCAGCGGTGGGACCATTACGGTTAACGCGCAGTCGTTCAACAACCAGGGGCTGGCGCAGGGAATCAACGGTGGCACCCTGTCCCTGCTGGGCGCTTGGAGCAACAGCGGGACGCTGGTTGAGAGTTACGGGGCGCTCTCCCTAGCCCCAGTTTACGAGTTAGCATAGTCGTTTTTCTGTAAGCTGTTTTGGTTT
>JBAXGN010000131.1 GCA_037139415.1 Verrucomicrobiota bacterium
TTTCATTCAGTTAGATGCACCGGACTTGCTTGGCGCACCAAAAACATCACAATTCCCAAAACTGCACCACCTATCCGTGGCGTAGTCGCCGACGTGAGTCGGCGCAAACTATTCAACCGTCTACCTTGCAATGGCTTATGAACCAAATCTCCCATAAAACTTCACCATTACACCGCCCACACTGGTGTAATTTTGGGCTACTTTTGGAGTACTTTTTCCTGGCATTCCAACTCCAAACTCCCAGCTTCTACCTTTTGGCGGTGATTTTTCTGCCCCAAAATATTTCTGCAAAAGTTCTTTCGGAAAAGGGAAAAGGGGTTCGCCTAGAACAACGCGCTAAATGAGACTCTTTTTGCACAGTTACGGGGCTGTTGGCGCATTTTCCCCATTCATGCATGGGAACCGTGGTTAATTCACCGGTTCGAGATGTTTCCTTATGTCCCCAAACAATGGCGGCAACATGTTTTTTTGAATGGCGTAATCGAACGCAGGCCGTATTGATAACACGGGAAATTAGAGCTTCTGCAAGGGGGCCTCATTGGCTCGCACCCAGGCGGCGATGTCGCTCACGTTTTGCCGGATGTTCCGACGCGGACGCCAAGGCGTGCGCGCAAACAGGCGCTGGCAATCGCCAATAAACAACCGCAAATCCGCCGGACGCGTTACCGGGTTCGAGGTGATGGGGACTTGTCGTCCGATGATTTCCTGGCAGAGGGCGGTCAGTTCCAGCAGCGAAGCGCTATGGTCGCGACCGCCGGCAACGTTGCCCAGCCAGCCATCCCAACGATCAAAGTTCTGAATCTGATCCAGGATTAATTCGCAGAGGTCCTGCACGTGGAGGAAATCCCGCACTTGTTTGCCCGCGCCGCCAAAGCCGATGTATGAGAGGGGACGGCCATAGTGATGCGCCATCACCCACAAGGAGAGAATGCCCTGATCCACTTTACCAAACTGCCACGGGCCGGCGATCACACCGCACCGATTGATGACCGTGCGCAAGTTAAAACTGGCACGATACTCTTCGATCAAGAGTTCCGCCGCGTACTTGGTGAATCCATAGAGAGAACGCGCGCCGGACATGTCCACCGCCTCACTGACCCCTTGGGAACTGATGCCAGGCACGCCGGCATCCAGCCATTCAAAGCGGGTTGCGCCTTCCTGCCAGGCATGGGACTGAAGCCGGTCCATCGGGTATACCCGGCTGGTGGAGAGGAAGAGAAACCCGCTATTCCATTGGCGCGCTTTTTCCAGGCAATGGTACGCGCCATTGAGGTTGGTGTGCATCAGGTAGTCGGGCGAACCTTCCAAACCAGCCAGCACCGATGGTTCCGCCGAGCACTCGATCAGGAAGTCAAACGGGCCAGTGGGGAACCCTTGTGGGTCGCGCACGTCACCCTTGAAGAATTCGATGCCCGCCGCTTGCAGCCGGGGCACATTCAATTCGGAGCCGCGCCGGTAGAGGTTATCCATGCAGACGATGGAGACGCCGGCGAGGTTCTGCTTCAGGGTTAACGCCAGGTTGGACCCCACAAAGCCGGCACCGCCAGTGATGAGAATGCGCATGAGGTTAGAGGCTAGTGTTTGCCGACGGCCTGGTAGATTTCGGAAAAGATGTCATCCAGTGATTTGGTGATACCCCAGCCCGGATAATGCGCCTGCATCTTCGCCAAGTCGCTGATATAGCAGATATGGTCTCCGGCCCGGTTCTGGTCCACGTACTCGAAATCCATCCGCTTGCCACTCAATGCCGCTGCCCGCTCGAACGCTTCCAGGATCGAGACGCTGTTCGCCCGCCCGCCCCCGATGTTGTACACCTCCCCGCACCGTGGCTGCTCAGCAAATGCATGGATGAACCGTGCCACATCCAGTGAGTGGATGTTGTCCCGCACCTGCTTGCCTTTATAGCCGTACACCTTGTACCGGCGTCCCTCCGCGTTGCATTTCACCAGGTAGCTCAAGAATCCGTGCAGTTCCACCCCGCTGTGGTTCGGCCCCGTCAGACACCCGCCCCGCAAACAGCAGGTCTTCATTCCAAAATAGCGTCCGTACTCCTGCACCATCACGTCCCCCGCCACCTTCGAGGCTCCAAAGAGGCTGTGCTTGCTTTGGTCAATCGAGAAACTCTCTGGAATTCCGTTGGCGAAGGCGGGATCATCATACTCCCAGCGCGTGGCCAGTTCCTTGAGCCGGATCGTGTTGGGACGGTCTCCGTACACCTTGTTGGTGCTCAGGTGGGCAAAGACCGCCGTCGAGGCGTGCCGGCGCGTGGCCTCCAGCAAGTTGAGCGTGCCCACGGCATTGACGTCGAAATCGTCGAACGGACGTGAGGCGGCCAAGTCATGGCTGGGCTGGGCGGCGGTATGCACGACCAAGGCGGGTTTCAGGGTGGCCAGCAATTGATCCACGCCCTGGCGATCCCGGATGTCCAACTCATGATGTTGGAAGTTGGGATGGGCGGTCAGGAGCCGCCGCTGGTTCCAGCGGGTATCCCCTTGGGGGCCGAAGAAATCCGCGCGTTGATTGTTATCCACGCCGCACACTTGCCAGCCAAGCTGGCAGAAATACGCCACCACCTCTGAGCCGATCAGTCCCGAAGAACCGGTTACGAGCATTGTCTTCATACGTTTGTTTCGTGCTCGCATTGTTATCCTGCCCCGTGTTCGCTGTCAATTTCAAAGCCTGGACACTAGGCATCCCGTTTCGCAACGCGCCTTGGAACCGGCTGCCGCCGGAACCCCAAGCGGGATCCATTGAATCCTTGGACAATGCGGGCGATGAAGGTGGCCATTTTTTCGCTTTAAAAACGTCGTCGTTCACCCTACCGTTGCCGCCATGTTGACACTGGCAAAGTATTCAATGGGTATGGGCGACCGGTTTGCCCACCAGGCAAAGGCGCAGTTGAAAGCCTGCAAACAGGCTTTGGAGTGCGGTGTGGAAATCATTCCGGTTTGGAACAAGTCGAACCGTGAACATCTCATCGTGGGGTCCGAACCGGCCAGTGTGCGGGTGGCCGCAGATTCGGCCGTCAAGACGCTGGGCTGGCATAAACCATACCATGTGGATGCCGACCATATCCGGCTGGAGACGGTGGATCGTTTCATCCCGACCGCTGACTTTTTCACGTTGGATGTGGCGGATTTCATTGGTAAACCCGCCGCGGCGGGGGCGGTGCAGGCGTTTGTCAGCCAGCATCCGGAACTGGTGGGCGCGTTGCGCATTCCCGGCATTGCCGCGCCATTCCAAACCAGCGCCGCCGACATCGAGCGGATGGCCGCCAAATATTTGTATGCCGTCCAGGAAGCCGGGCGCATTTATCAGCAGATTGCCAAGGTCAAAGGGCAGGGGAAGTTTATCACGGAAATCTCCCTGGACGAGACGGATGCGCCGCAGACGCCGCCGGAACTGCTGGTGATCCTCGCCGCCATTGCGGACGGGAAAATCCCCATCCAGACCATCGCGCCGAAATTTACCGGGCGCTTCAACAAGGGGGTGGATTACGTGGGCGACGTGGCGCAATTTGAAAAAGAGTTCAACGAGGATCTCGCCGTCATTGCCTTTGCCGTCAAGGAGTATGGTTTGCCGGCGCAGCTTAAATTGAGCGTCCACTCCGGCAGTGATAAATTTTCAATCTACGGCCCCATCCATCGCGCGCTGAAACGCACCGGGGCCGGGCTGCATCTCAAAACCGCCGGCACCACCTGGCTGGAAGAACTCATCGGCCTGGCGGAATCCGGCGGGCACAGCCTCGAATCGGCCAAGGAGATTTATATCGAAGCGCTGGCACACCAGGATGAACTCTGCGCCCCGTACGCGGCGGTGATTGACATCCAACGGAGCCAGTTGCCCGCGGCGGACACCGTGAAGCGCTGGTCCAGCGCCCAGTATGTTGCCGCGTTGCGCCACGATCCCAAAAACAACGCTTTTAACCCGCACCTGCGCCAGTTGCTGCATGTGGGGTACAAGGTCGCGGCCAAAATGGGACCGCAATATCTGAGCATGCTCAAGGCCAATGATACGGTGATTGGGCGTAACGTGACGTTCAACCTGTTCGAGCGCCATATCAAACCGGTGTGGCTTGGCTAACGGCCGGCAGCAACCCGGAAACCCGGCACCAAAACGCCTATGAACTATTACCAAACTGTCGAGCAACGTTACAGCGTGCGCGCGTTTAAAGCCACGCCCGTCAACCCGGAATCGTTGGCGCGCATTTGGGAAGCCGTGCGCCTGGCGCCTTCCGCATGCAATCTGCAACCGTGGCGGTTCCTGGTCATCAAGACGGCGGAGTTGCGCGCCAAACTGGCGCCGATCCTGCAACCGTGGGTGTTCACCGCGCCGCTGGTGGTGGTGGCCCTGGGTAATCGTCAGACGGCTTGGCGGCGGGATGGCCAAAGTTACCATGAATTGGACGTGGCGATTGCTTTTGAACATTTGGTGCTGGCGGCCACGGCAGAGGGCTTGGGTACCTGCTGGATTTGTGCCTTCGACCGGAAAGCAATGGCCAAGGCGCTGGAGCTAACGAATGAATGGGACCCGGTGGCGGTGACGCCGCTTGGATATCCGGCGGTTCCTTGCATCAAGACCCCGCGCCGGGCAATCGCAGAGATTGTGCAGGAAATCTGAGCGATTCAAAACGGTTTGACAGGCAACCATCGCGATGTTTGATTTTTAGATTTATGAAATGGAATGGAAAATTGTTCGGACTGATTGCCGCGCTCCTGCTGGCCCCGGCCAGCCAGGTTGGCGCGGGTGATATTCACGACGCTGCCGGTGCCGGTGACGAGTTCAAGCTCAAGGAACTCCTCAAACAAAAGCCGGAACTGCTCAACGAGCAGGAGCCGGATGGCAGCACCGCGATGCATGTGGCCGCGCGCCTGGGCCAGACGGAGATTGTTGCGCTCCTGCTCACCTACAAGGCCAGTATCACGGTCACCAACAAAGATGGCCTGACCCCGTTACAGATGGCCCGCCTCCGCAACCACCCGAAAATTGTGGACCTGTTGCTCGCCGCCAATCCCAGCGCGGAAGATAAAATGATGGTGCTGCGCGATGCGTTGCACGAAGCCATTATGAAAAACCAGCCGGACAAGGCCCGGAGCATTCTCGATAACAACCCCGGACTGGACCTTGCCAATGCGAAGAACTTGATGGAAAACACCGCGTTACACTTTGCCGCCTTCGCGGGCAACCTGGATCTGGTCAAGTACCTCTTGGGCAAACAAGGTAAAGCGGACGCGCGCAACAAGGAGGGCAACACTCCGTTGCACGCCGCCGCCGCCACCGGCCACCGGGACGTCGTGGAGTTGCTGCTGGAGCAGAAAGTGGCGATCAACGAGACCAATCTAATGGGGGTCACGGCCCTGCATCTGGCAGCGGATCGCGGCCATGAGGAAGTGGTAAAATGTTTGGTGGATCATAATGCGGATGTCAACGCCACCGGCAAATCCGGGGTTACCCCGCTGCTTGTGGCGGCGGAAAAAGGGCATCTCAATGTCGGACGGCTATTGCTGGATCATCAGGCCGGCATTAACGCGCTGGGGGATAAAATGGCCACTCCCTTGCACTTCGCGGTGCGCAACGGGGATCTGCGTTTTGTGGAACTGTTGCTTGCGTACAAGCCGGACTTAACGAAAAAGACGGTGGATGGTCTCACTGCCCTGGCGCTCGCCAATCAAAAGGGATTTGTGGCGGTCGTTGATATGTTGAAGAAGGCCGGGGCGAAGGAATAATCCATAGAAGCCTCGACTCCAGTGCCTTTTTCCCCGGTTTGGATGAATGCGGCTTCGTCCTTATTGTCGCACGCTTTCGCCAGCAGAATTGACTTTTCGAGGGTTGACTTATCGGCACGAATCAATAGTGTAGTACCTTGTGCAGAGCTTGGTAACCAGTAGTGAAGACCGACCAACCACGCCCTTGAAAGCGGGCGCGCAGTGGTTTTGCATCCGCACGAAACCCAAGCACGAGCATATTGCCGCGGCACATATTCGAAAATACCAGGGCACGGAAGTGTTTTTCCCGCGCATCCGGCTTGAGCGCGCCTCGCGGGGTGGCAAAATCCGTGTGCTGGCACCGTTGTTTCCGACGTACCTTTTTGCCCGGTTCGACTTGATGATGGAACTGCGCTCGGTGCGCTATGCGTCCGGAGTGCTTAACGTGGTGCATTTTGGCCACTACATTCCGATCATTCCGGACCAGGTCATTGAGAATTTACGGCTGGAACTGGATTCCGAGGGCGTTTGTGAAGGGGCTCCGGAGTTTGTGCCGGGGGATGCAGTGGAAGTAATCACCGGCGCCTTCCGAGGCTTTCAAGGGCAGGTGTTGCGCACCATGACGTCTGGCCAACGCGTGGCCATCTTGCTGGATTTTCTGGGACGCCAGGTGATGGTGGAGATTGAAGCCGAGTTCATCCTCAAGGAGGCGGCGGACACGCTGGCAGGCAAACCTTCGAATTCGGGAGGAAAAACGTCATGAATTGGGCTGGGATTGGACAATTACTTGTCATCAGCCTAAGCCTCATGGCAGCGGCGTTGCACGGGGCGACTTATACGGTGCTCAATACGAACGATTCTGGAAGCTTTTCATTCAGGCAAGCGCTGTTGGATGCCAATAGCAACCCGGGGTCGGATACCATTCTTTTCAACATTGCGGGGGCGGGCCCGCATGTCATCGCTCCCGCCTCCGCACTGCCCACGGTTACGGATTCCGTGATCATTGATGGCACTTCGCAACCCGGGTACAACGGGCAACCGCTGATTGAGGTCAACGGCGCCAAAGCGGGCACCAGCACGAGCGGGATATTGGTGCAGACGTCGGGATGCACGATTCGGGGATTGGCGATCAACCGGTTTACGCGGGACGGCATTCGCTTGGAACGGTATGGCAACCATGTGGTGCAGGGAAATCGCATTGGTACGGCCCCAAATGGCACGACCGCGCTTGGCAATGGCGAGGGTGGGGTCACGCTGTATCAGTCGGCGAATAACCTGGTTGGCGGGACGAATGCGAGCGAACGAAACCTGATTTCCGGATCTACCCTGGCTGGCATGTATATCATTGGGGCGGGGGCGACGGGGAATTGGGTGCAAGGGAACTTGATTGGCACAGATATCACCGGCACCAACTACTTGGGAAACCAGAACAGCGGTGTGATCATTTCCGATGCGCCGAGTAATTACCTAGGGGGGACCGTAGCGTCCGCACGTAACGTTATTTCTGGGAACAGCCAGAGCGGAGTGTATATCCAAGGCAGTCTCTCCACTGGTAATGTGTTGCAGGGAAATTACATTGGCACGGATATCACTGGACGGTATGCCCTGAGCAACCGTTGGGACGGGGTGACGGTGGTGAGTTGCGTCGGCAATGTGATTGGCGGCGCGGTTCCGGGAGCGCGCAATATCATTTCAGGCAACATGTTGCGCGGTGTGATTTTGTCTGGAATCGGAGCGAATTCGAACCAAATCCAGGGAAATTACATTGGGACAGATGTCACCGGGCAGGTAAAACTCGGCAATGCCAACGCGGGCGTCTCAGTGTTGGGCGGGTGTGTCAACAATCGCATCGGGGGAACGAACGCACTCGCCCGGAACGTTATATCCGGTAATCTTTTTTGCGGGATAGTCCTGGCGGACAACAATACGGTCGGAAATGTGGTGCTTGGCAATTACATCGGGACGGATGTTTCGGGCAGCAACGCGGTGGGCAACGCGCCTTTCGGTATTACGATCACCAGCGCCTCGAACACGGTCGGAGGCGCAAGTGCGGGTGCCGGGAATCTCATTTCAGGTAATCAGCAGCATGGCATCTTCATTTCAGGATCCGGCAGCACGGCCAACGAAATTCTGGGCAACTACATTGGAACCGACGCCAAGGGGCAATTCAAGCTGGGCAATGGGGAAGCGGGCGTTTTCATTGACGGAGCGCCGGGTAACCTGTTGGGCGGCACTGCGGCTGGGGCGCGCAATCTCATCTCCGGGAATGCATCGAATGCCGCCTTTTCCGTCGGCATCTACCTTTCCGGGACCGGTGCCACGGGTAACCGTATTTTAGGCAACCAGATTGGAACGGATGCCAGCGGCACAACGGGCCTGGGAAATTATTGCGGAGTGGGCATAAACAACGCGCCCACCAATTGGGTGGGCGGCCAGGAATATGGCGCCGGCAATATAATTTCGGCCAGCGTGCGACAGGGGCTCTACATAACAGGCGCAAATGCCACTGGAAACCATATTGAGGGCAATTATATCGGGACGGATATCACCGGGACCCGTGCGCTGGGTAACTTGGCGCAGGGGATTTTGATCCAAGCACCCAGTAATTACATCGGCAGTGCCCTGACGGGAGCGGGGAATGTCATCTCCGGAAACCAAAATGTGGGCATCGCTATCGACTTGGTGGTTTCCACCGGTAATGTTGTGCAAGGTAATTATATTGGCACGCAAAAGGATGGAGTCAGTCCTTTGGGGAACACATGGCATAATATTGAACTTAAAAACAATGCGTCGAACACTACTATTGGCGGGGTTGGGCAAGGGGCTGGCAACCGCATCGCCTTTGTCGTCACGGATGGCTATGCGGGAGTGCGAGTCCGCGATGGCTGTAATGGCATATTTATCCGGGGTAACGCCATTTTCAGCAATGCTGGTCTGGGGATTGACCTCGGCGCCAACGGCCCCAATGCGAACCAATCGGGGATTATCTCCAGCGCCGCCAACTGGGCGCAAAATTACCCGATTATTACTGCGGCCTCGGGCCGGTACCGGACCACGATTCAAGGCACCCTAAAAAGCACGGCCAACCGAACGTACACGCTTGATTTTTATGTCAACGCAAGCCCGGACAAATCGGGATACGGCGAGGGACAACTGTGGTTGGGCGCGCTGCCGGTAGTCACAGATGGCAGCGGAAATACCAGTTTCACGGTTGTTTTCACCAATACGATTTCCGCTGCCGGATTCATCAGCGCGACGGCCACGGATGTTGCCGGCAACACCTCCGAATTCAGTGCGAGTGTGAGCAACAGTGTGCCGAGCTTGGTGGATACGGATGGCGATGGGTTGCCGGATGATTATGAATTAGCGTGGGGACTGAATCCCAACAACCCGGCGGATGCGGCCTTAGACTCGGATGGCGATGGGGCCTCGAACTTGTCTGAATACCTTGCCGGGACCAATCCGCGGGACCGCACCGATGTGCTGCGGTTTAGTTTGCCGCAGCTTTTGGGCGGCAAACTGACGCTGTATTTTCCGACCGTGCCTGGCAAACAATACCAAGTGGATTTTGCCAGTCCGGTGGGTGCGGCCTGGGTTCCGCTGGCGACCAACCTTCCGGGGACCGGCGAACCATTGCGCCTCACGGATACCAACGCCAGGCCCGCTGGCACCTGTGTTTATCGGCTAAGGGTATTTTAATGAAATGGTTTAATTTAAATCACGTAAAGGGAGCGGCGGCAGCGTGGCGCGTGCCATGGCTGGCCGGCTTGGCGGCATTGCTCATCTATGGAGCCAGCCTGCCGCTGGGGATCACCTTGTACAATGCCCAACCGACCGCCCACTTGCTAGGGTGGGACTGGTCTTCATTCCGGACCGCCCCCATCACTTTTTTGTTGCTGTACCCGGCGCGTTGGCTGCCGGTGGGGTGGCAATTTGGCGCCGCCGGCTTGATGACCGCCGGCTTTGGCGCGTTGACGTTGGCCCTGCTGGCTCGTTCCGTGAGCTTGTGGCCGCAAGACCGCACCCCGGCGCAACGTGAGCGATTGCCCGACGGACAGGTCCATCTGCCAGCCAACCTGGGCTGGTTGGCCAGTTTAATTGCGGTCGCGGCGTGCGGTTTGCAGACCAGTTTTTGGGAGCACGCAACCATCGCGACGGGAGAAATGGTGGATTTGCTGCTGTTTGCGGCCAGTGTCTGGTGTCTGCTGGAGTATCGCCGTTCGCAGTCTGCCGGTTGGCAGTTTGGATTTGCACTGGTGTTCAGCGCCGGAGTGGCCAACAATTTTGCCATGCTTGCGTTCAGCCCATTTTTACTGGCAGCCCTGTTCGTGCTGAGCGGCGACAGCTTGATTAATTGGTCGCGAATTGGGTATTGGTTACTGGGGCGTTCCAAGGAGAACTGGTCGTTCCAGCAACAGCAATGGGCAATCCGAACCGGCCCGGGAAAAATGGAGGGCGATCAAAAAGCACCGCCGTCGTATTTTATTTCGCCGGTGTTGGGCAAGCTGGCTTGCTTGGGATTGGCCGGACTGCTTTTTTACCTGGTTTTGCCTTCATACCAGAGTCTGACTGGGGTTTCAGACCAGGGTTTTCTGAGAGACCTGAGGGGGTGCCTTGGCGCGCAAAAGCACGCCCTGTTCACGGCGGACCGAACGGTGGCATTGGTCATGGGATTGGCAATCCTAACGCCGCTGGCGTTCATCATGGTGCGCTGGCGCCTGAGGGAAGAAATTGAAATACTGTCCGATCAGTTGCGTCATCTTTGGATTGAACGCCAAGTGGTGTATATAACGCTGCACGTGAGCCATGCTGTGATTTTGGCGGTGACCGTTTTTTTAACGCTGGATGTTTATTTTAGCCCGCAGGTGCTCAGCCGGGGAGCCGCGTACCTGCCGCTTTATTATGTCAATGCCTTGGTTTTGGGGTACTGCACCGGGTATTTTCTGCTGATTGCCCGAGGACAACTGCAGAACCAAAAAAATGCACCCAAACAAATGGGATTGGAACGAACGATTTCCGGCATTTTTCGCGGTGGGATCTGGCTGCTGGTGGCGTTACCCGTGGTCCTGTTTTTTCGGACTTTGCCGGGCATTTTAAGCCACCGGGGCGAGCATCTGGCCCACTACGGCAAACTGGCTGCCCGAATTCTCCCAGCCAATGGCGCGGTCGTCATGGCGGATGACAAACGGTTACTATTCGCGGTGCGGGCAGGACTTGGATCGGCGGCCAACCGTTACCAGTTCATTCATAGCGCGAGATTGTCGCAGCCCGCATTTCAGCGTTTCCTGCAGCGCCGATATCCTGACTTTCACCCCCTCACGGCAACGGGAGCGTCCAACCAAACCAGCTATGCTTACACCGGGGGTGATTGCCTGAAGTATCTGGGTAAAAAACAGGCGATTTACGCGCTGCAGCCGATTCAGGGACCATTGGCGGAGCAGTTTTATGCCATGCCGGACAAGCTGCTCTTCCGACTGGAACCGCGTCCCGCAAATGGCTTGGCGGGCAAGCCGCCGTCCAAACGGGCAGGGGAAGACACGCTATTATTCTGGCGGGGATTTATGAAGGAAGCGGCGGGGGCGGGGGTAATTGGAAGACCGGAGTTGCGCGCGCGCGGAGGTGGCGAGGCGCGCGGGTTGGGAGAGTTTTATTCGCTGCTGCTCAATTATCATGGCGTGATGTTGCAGCGGGCTGGCGAGTTGCCCTGGGCGGCCGAATGTTTCAATTATGCGGTGGAATTGAACCCCGACAACCAAGCTGCCTTGGGTAACCGCGAATTGAATCAAGCCTGGCAACAGCAGGGACGCCCGCTCACGCGGCTCGAACCGCAAACTCGGCAACGGTTGTTGCCTTTGCTGGCGCGGTGGGATTGGACGTTGGTCACATCTGGACCGGTGGATGAACCGGGCGCATATTTTTCACTCGCACTGTATTTGCGGGGGCGTCATTGGCACCGGCAGGCAATTGACGCGCTGCAACGCGCCATTTTTTTCATGCCGGATGAGTGTGCCTTGCACGCGTTACTCGCTTCCTCCCTGGCATCCATCGGCATGACGGACAGCGCCTTGGAGGAAATCAGCGCCTTTCGGGCGCGGGCGGCTAAAACCAGGATTGCGGGCGATGCCTTTACGTTGGTGCAGGCAGAATCGCACATTCGGGAAAGCCGCAAGGAGCACGCCCAGGTGGACAACCTGCTGGCGGAGGCGATGAAGGAGAATCTGGCCGACGTGCGTCCGGTCAACCTTCAGGTTCATTTCTGGCTGGAGCGCGGGCAGGCGGCACGCGCACAGGCGTTGCTGGAGCACCAAGTCAAGCTTCACCCCACCAATGCCAGTTTCCTGGTAAACCTGGCGGGGGTCATGCAACTGAGGCAGAATGCCGTCGGCGCCTTGCCCTATCTGGAACGGGCGAACCAAGCGTCGCCGGGTGACCCGCTGATTTTACAGAATCGTGGACTTGCCTATCGGCAGACCGGAAATTTGAAAGCGGCGTTGAACGATTTTGAAGCGGTCAGAACCAAGGCTGGATCGTCACCGGCGATCGTGTTCTGCCTGGCGGAAGTGAATTACCTGCTGAAGGAATATCAATTGTCGCGAAGTCTGTTTGAAACTTTTTTGAAGACCGCCTCGTCGAATAATCCTGATCTGCCCAAGGCCCGGAAGTACCTTAAAGCCATTGAGACAGGCACACCTCCGGAGCAATGACGTAACCCCGACAATTGGTGGGGCGTTGGGAAATGTGAACGGTCTGCCTACTGGGAAGTCGGCGACACAGCAGGTTTGGAAACCTGCGTCACGCTGCGTGGAATGCGGCTAGCCGTGGTCTTCCCGTTCTGAACGGTGTGCCTCACTGCTTTGTGATCCATGGCCCCATTGCCTGTGCCAACGGCAATGGCCAGCAGTGCCCCGCCGGAATTCGGGCCGGTTTCAATCCCTGCTTACGGGGACTTTTTCAGGCGGTTGAACTGCGAGCCTTCCAGAATATCCAGGCGCAGCACGTTGCTTTCACCCATGATCTCAACCAGATTGGTCGCCGTGATCCAATTGGAGGATGAGAGATTGGTGGAGAATTCCAACTGGAAACCCGTAATGGAAGTTGGCCAACTGAGGAGCACCTGTCGGTTCGTTTGCCAAATGCTCAACACGGGAGGCGGGGTGACCACGGTAGTCATGACCGATGCGGTGGCAGTAATGCCCTGAAGACAACCCAGTGCGGCTTGGTGGCTGATGAGGCCGGGTTGGCTGGCCCGGAAACCCATCGTGATCACCGCGCTGCTGTTGGCGGGAATGACACCCAGGTCGGCCAACAGCAGGCCATTGGTGACGGTGCCGCTTCCCTGACTGACCGACAGGGATTGCAACACCCAGCCGGCAGGCAGGGCGTTGGTCAGGAGCACTCCCGTGGCTTCCCGCAGTCCCTGGTTGGTTATCGTCAGCCAGCAAGTGAACGGATTCCCCTGCTGGATGGCGGACGGCGCGTACCGGAATAAAACCGCCAACTCGGGCAGCTCGAAGGTCGTCACGGCATCCGGGATGGCGGGGGCCGCTTCCGTGTTGCCCAGCCAATCGCGCGCCACGCTGTAGAAAGCATAGGTATGGCCGGACACCCCGTGCAAGCTGGCGGAAACATTGGTGGTGTTCGTCTGCCACAGCAGCCACGGGCCGACGTTGTCTTTCATATAGACGTCATAGCCGGCGACTCCAGAGCCGCCGGGGTCATCCTGGCCGGACCATTGAATCAGCGTTTCCGTCACCAACGTGACGGTGGGCAACAGCAGCATCTGGCTGGTGGGCGGTCCGGCATCAATGGTGTTCAGCCAAGGCGCATCCTTGGGTGCCGGCCCCCACGGCCCCATGAAGTCGAATTGCACCAGCGCCTGATTGGTGACTTGCGTGCCGCCGGGCAGATTGGGCCGGGTTCGGACCCGAAATTCCATCCAGCCGATTTCGTAGCGGGTCTCCAGATTGAAAGGTGGGAGGAAGCCCGCATTCGGATCTTCCGGGTAATCGCCAGTCACCGGGTCCACGGTATGGAACCACCATTCAACCCGCCCCGTCTGGGGATCGAGGGTGCCGGTGATATCCACGGCAATATTCATGTCTGGCCAGGTATCGAGGCGCGTATCGAGCACGTTGCCGCCCGGCAACGGCTGGTCCCACTTGAGAAAACCGACCCGGGTAAACTCGAACGTGCTCAGGTCGAAGATCGCAGGATTCAGCACGTCTTGAATCACAGCGTCTTGGGTGGGAACCACGGCGTTGGTCTTGTTCCAGATTTCAATCCGGTAATTCATCATCTGCCCCGGCGGCAGGAACCGCTTTAAAGCATTCGTGGATGTCCCCGGAACATCCACGCCAGGAGGCCCCCATTTGTCTTCGGGACTGATGGAGGTGCGACATTTGGTTTCTTCCGTGCAAGCAGGAGGACCATTTGGATGAGTTGTTGGGTGTGGAGTGGATTTATTAGGTGGAGATAGTGATGGGGCACGGCCGTTTTTGTCGAGCCAATCCCATATTTTGGAGAAGGCCAACCCACCTAGTTTACTACCTACAAGACCTGCGGCATATCCTATAACCGGTCCCAAACTTGTGCCTAGCGCACCGAACACAATGCCACCAACCACTTGACCGCCAAGTTTGAAAGCCTCTGCATTGTTTCCAGTACGATACGCTTGTCCAAAGTCGAAAACCTCTTTGCTCGTCTGGACGAAATCAACAACCTTTAATCCTTTAACGAAACCCCATGCGGCTACATTTTTTGGGGTGAGGAATATTTTGTAACTTTTATCCGTCCAATGTGCCAGACCTTGTGGATCAATATAGCTTATAGGATTGTTATTACAATATTGATATACATTAATGCTACCACTTGCGATATTAAGAGGATCTGGATTTACGAAACGCCCAGCCTGCTTGCAGAAAAACCTATTCCGCATGAAATTCAAACCTGTGTTCTCGTCCGTTACACCAAACCGACCCACAAAGCGGAAAACATTTTTTATGGATTCGTTCGCCAATGAAGTTGCCCCAAAAGCATCGTAATCGTACTCATTAAGAATTGTTCCTTGATAATCTGTTAACTGCCTTGTGTTGCCCAATGCATCAAAGGTGTAGAACGCACTGTTTCCAGTTCCATCATTTCTCGATACTAATCCCAATGCATGATCGTAGCGGGCCAAAAGGGCACCATCACCAGCGTATTCCGCAGCCACATCCACCAAGCCAACAGGATCGTGCTGAAAACGGTTGGTGACGCCATCGTGAACCACGGTGGTGCGATTTCCCAGAGCATCGTAGCTATATTGAAAGACGCCATTGGTAGGCGTGGCAACTCTCACCAGCCGATTCTCCATGTCGTACTCATAGGTTGTGGTGCCACCCGCTTCCGTGCGCCCGATCATGTTGCCGTCCAAATCGTACTGAAACGTGGTTCCGCCTGCTTGCGTATATTCATTTAAGACGTTTACGGCATAGGTGGTGTTGGTGCCATTGTCATTCACCACCGTTCGGTTGCCAAGCGCATCATAGGCATAACTAACCTGGCGGCCGTTGGGATAGGTCGCTCCGATCAACTGGTTGAGATCATCGTAACGGTAGAGAGTCACCCCGGCCTTGGTGGTCAAGGTCGTCCGGTTGCCCTTGGCATCATAGGTGTAATTGAAGAACGACTGGACGCTTTGATCCGGGGCCGAATTCGTGATCGCGATGATTTCACCGGTGGCATCGTAAGCGTACGTGGTGGACGTCCCGTTGCCTTTGGCTTCGCGAGCGAGCCGGCCATCGGTGTCATAACTGTACTGGACCAGAAGGCCATTCACATTATTGCTCAAAGTGGCCAGCTTTCCGTTGACATCGTAGCCGTACAGGAGCGTGTACCAATCGCGCCCCACCCGGCTGGTGCGGCGACCGGCCGGATCATAGGTGAACGTGAAACCGTTGCCATCAGGATAAGTGATGGCCGTAAGGAAATCACGGGAATCATAGGCCAGCGTGGTCAGGCCTTGCGCGCTGTCGGTGATATTGGTTAGCAGATTATGGGTGTTATAACCATAGGTGATCTGGCGGCCGTCGGGATAGGCTTTTTTGCTCACCTGCCCGTTGGCATTACGCTCATAAACGAGGGCCTGGCCACGGCGGTTCGTCCAGGTGACGGCGTTGCCGACGGGATCATAGCCCCAGCTTTCACGGGTTTGGTCGGGATAGGTAATGCCGAGCAAGTTGCCTTGGGAATCATGGTCGTAGCGGGTCACGATGCCCCGCGCGTCAATCAAGGTGCCTAGACGATTCTGCGGGCCAGCGTAAGCAAACCGGGTCGAGTGGTTTTGCGCGTCAACGCTCTGCGTCAGGTTGCCGTTGGCATCATAATGAAATTCGGACGCCCTCCCCGTTGGGTCGGTGGCCTGGGTCAGGTTGTAATTGTTGTCAAAGGCCAGGTTCACCCGGCGGCCAAATGCATCCTCCGTCCGCGCCAGCATGCCCTGCCGATCAAAATAGAATCGGGTGGTATTCCCGAACGCATTGGTGGCGGTGACCATGCCGGTGTTGGCGTACCCAAACGCCATCCGCTCAGCACTGCCATTGAGCCGGGTTTCAACCAGCCTCCCCAAGCTATCATAGGCCAAGGTCCGGCGCGTGCCGTCGGCGTACGCGATCTCGGTCAACGCGTGCTGGCTGGCGCCTGCAAGTTGGTTATACGCATATCGGTTGGTTTGACCGTCATAAGACACTACCGAGGCCAGGTGTTCGCCGCTCGGATCGTATCCGAACCGGGTCTGGCGGCCCACGGAATCTGTGACACTGGTAATGCGCCCCTCCGGGCTAGTGTTAATCTGCAGAACCTGGCCACTGGAATGGCTTAGGGTGGTCAAGGCATTGCCTGCATAACTGGCGGTGATCCGATTTCCATTGGAATCTTCCACAAAGTCCAGTTTGCCGTCGGCGCGGAAGGTGGAAACCTGGCCATCCGCTTCGCGCAAAGTGAAGACCCCACCCGCCATTGCTGTGAGCGTGGCATGATCCCCGTTTTGTGGGGTGTAGGTGACACCGTCGGTCGTAAACGTGCGGCGCGATCCGCCCGGGCCCAGCAAGGTCACGGTGCCATCGCTGGCCTGAACGAGGGAAAATTGCCAATTGTGAGACCACCCCCGTCCGAGGGGACCCAGTTCAAACCGCAGGGGAAGGGTTTGCGGAAACACCCGTCCAAAAACCAGTGCCAGCCCGGGGGTGACGGCGGTCGCATCCACCGCACTGGCCAAGTAGCGGATGGGGCTAAAGCCATAGGTCTTTTGCAGTTTGAAGGCGAAAAGGTCGGCAGCATCCGTCACCCGCTGGCCCAGTTGCCCGAGGTAGTCGGCATCCGCACGCAAGGAGGGCAGGTAATCGGCCCATGTGATACCCGCCTGGTTGGTCAGCACTCCAAAGACAGCATTCCACGCTTCATCCGACATGCCGACCGGTCGTAACCGTGAGCTCAATTGGGTCCAGTCTATGGCTTGATTAGGTCCACTTTCCCCAGGCAGTCCGTTCACGTACAGCGAAAACGGAATGTCGCAGACAATGAAGGGGGTGCGAACCGGGATGGTGATGGTTTCCGTCTGGCCAGGACGTAATGTGGCGGCTGGTCCGGTGGAAGAGAGCGCCAGGAAATCCACATTAGAGCCGGTGCGCCATTGGTACGGATCGGGAGTGGTCGCCGGCACTCCCAGCGCCGGGACACCCTGCCATCCCATATCCTCGCGGCTTTGCAAAAGAAGGAGCGGACTGGGGAGATCCACACTGCCGGTGTTCTGGTATTGCACCGTGACGTTGAGGGTGCGGCTGGGCCGGGTCATGGCCGGCACGACGAGCCTGGCGCTGAATTGCGCCATCCCGCCCGTTTCCACTTGCACGGCCCCTGTTTTCGTGGCGCTGGAGGCATCCGGGTTGGTGACCACCACATCGTAGAATCCGGCCCCCGCGCCAGCTTGCGCCAGATCGAAGGTGGCAAAAATCGTGCTCGCATCCTGGTAAAACACCTGGCCGGGCGACTGGATTCCACCCGCCAGCGATAACTGCGCCTGGACAGCCGGATTGAAATTATCGCCCAAAATCTGAATCGTCACCTTTCCGGCATTGCCCACCCGGTTGGGCGAAACCTCGCGCACGGCCAGGGTGGTGAGGACCGTCGTCAGGGTGAAATTGGCGGCCCCTCCCGGCACGCTGGCGCCATAGACCCCCACATAGTAGGTACCGGGCAAGGGAGTCAGGAGGCGCAATTCCTGGTTCGAACTTTGAGTCGCTACGGCGGCGGCATCGTACTCGCCGGAGGTGGGCGGCTGGCCGCGACGAAGGTAAAGCCCCAAGGAAGCGTTCTGATTGGTGCCACTAAGCTGCAACGTGAGGGTTCGGGTTTCCGTGATGTCAAGCCGGAGGTAGCTCCATTGTCCTTGCCGGACCACGCCGGTCAAAGGCTGATTGGTCGTGGCAGTGGGGACATTGATAGCCAGGAGGTTTTGCGCCACCCCTTCGTTGTTCTTGATAATCGGTTCTGGGAAGGCGTGGTTGGCATTGGCGCGCACCAACACATATTTCAGGCCTGAGACATTGGTCGGAACCGACGAAGTGATCGCCAGGCTATAGGTTTGCCCCGGATGCAAGGTGAAATTGTTGGTCACCCGCCCCACCATCAAGTCGTTGGTGCTCGAGTACGGATTCGCCGCGAGATAAACTGCGTCCTGCCAATTGGTCCCGCCGGCATCCTTTAATCCGATGTTCGCCACGGTCCACTGCACGCTGAAAGAATCCCCGGGCTCTACCACGCCGGGGGCTGGATCGGACACGCTAGTGACGGCCAAATCCGGGGCAAGGGTGTCCTCTTGGCGTTCAAAAGCCCCAATATCCACATAACAAGGCAAGCCGATTCCAACATTAGGCATTCCCTGATCATCGTACCGAAATCGTCCCCAAAAATCAGTCGCAGGAACACTTGAGGAGCCGCGCCCGGAATCAATGGCCGGTGATCCTGCTGCCAGTTCGTAATTACCCGCTATGCGATCAACGAACAGGGGGTCGGCTGAGAAGTTACCATCCTGCCCGAAAGGAGCAGGCGCGGTATTCTGCTCGAAGTAGAATTCGTAGTTTGTGGGATTATAGAATATGGTGTTTCGGAAAATCATCGTTGGCGGATCCAAATTGGGGATAGAGTGGTTCAGCCCACCGGCGTTGTGTGCTACAATGGTATTCTCCAATGTCATTATTGAACCTGCCAAATGGATGCCGCAGCCTGGAAAACCCGGCCAACTGAAGATTTCTCCACTCAGACGGCGTACCAGTACAGGTTTCGGGGCGAAACCATTGCCGGCAATCACGCAGTTACGGAGTGTCACTCGTGCGTCTGCGCGCGAAAACAAGCCCACCGTATCATTTTCCACAATGAGTGAATTTGTTGCCGTTAGTTCAGCCAGGGGATAGTAAATCCAAAGGCCGACGTTGTTTTTCCGTAGAACCGAGTTGCTGACTCGAAGCATGACTGCGTTGGTCGCGCTGTATATTCCCCTCTCAGCATACTGCACAGTCGCATGAGTAATTTCACCAAGGCTCCCACTACGACTAATAGCAATTCCGGCCCAGTCACCGGCAGCCGGAGAGCTTGCACTTCCATCGCCATTGCTATCTCCACCAATAGTGTCGTCTTTCGCCGATGTCAGGAATACGGGATTCTGCGATGTTCCTCGTATCCATAACCGACCTCCAACTTTGATCCCGGCACTGGGACTGCCAAATTTAATAATAGTCCCCGGTTCGATAATCAGTGTCATCCAGGGGGGCACGATGATCAGATCATTAGTCAGAATTGGTCCGTGCTCGGCATTCATCTTTATTTCTACCGGGCTGAAACAAAAAGTACGTGTATTGTTTGCTTTATCGCTTTCACACATGCTCCAGACGTACGGCTCTACGCGCACAGTCAAATAGAAACTGTTGGTAGGCGAAAAGGGCAAGTCAATCATGTTCGTCACTGAATAACTTCCGGCCGCTGGAATTGAGGTGAAGCACCGCACGGAAGTCAGTGGGGTAGCATTTGTGGCCACCGTGCTATTAGTTGACAAAAATAGCTGATATTCAAAGGACGCAGGGGTTGGGGCCTTACCCTGGTTGGTAATTGTATAGCTCACCGCAAGAGTTGCCTCGTATTGCCAATCTGCCCGCAGGTCAGAAACCGTCAGGTCGGGAACGGTAACAGTTACCGGAAAGGCTTTGATGTTGTTGGCTTCGTTGAACTCGGTCAGGGTGTCGGGAGTATACGCAGGGCCGTCGGCGCGTAAAATCAGGTAGTAATTGCCTGTGCTGACACAGGGAATAGAGACAAGAAAGGTGTTCGTGTAGGTGTCCCCAGGGTTGAGAACCTGCCTAATTGCGGAGCAGAAAATTTGGGAACTGCCGGTGGATTCATAATTTTGATTCGCAGAAAGATAATAATAGTCGTACCAATATTTTTCGGGAATGGCTGGCCCAGGTCCGTTGTTCCTTACAATCGACCGGATCACTGCGTTTTGCCCAGCCGCCATCGGCCCGATAACCTCGCAAGCAATCGGTTCCAGGTCGGGCAAGCCCGTCGGAGTGCAACTTGAAATGACCAGGCTTTCGGAAGATTCGTTGACATTCTTGGTGTAGATGGTCCCCCCACCGCCGGCGAGCATACCAGCGCCACCGCAGGCCGTGATGTTTCCCGTAAACCGATTTGTTCCGGAGTAAATAGCCACTCGCCCGCCCGCGCCACCACCGGCCTTTGCCCCACTGGGACCACCATCTGCGGAAATGGAACCGCTCCCCGTTAGTTCGCCCACAGTCAGCCAAACGCTACCGCCTGCACCACCTCCACTAAAACCACGAATATCGCCACTCCAGTCACTCAGCTCTCCGTAACCGCCTCTGACTAGAATTGAGCCGTCCAGACTAAACGTCCCGTTCGCAGAAATCCTGATAGCACCACCACCGGCAGCTCCTTGGACGGTCCATATATTGTTGTGGTAGATTGCTGAACCGCCTCCGCTACCAGGGGAAATTGGTTCGAATGCGGAATCATACGCCACACCCCCGGTGATCTGATTGCCGTTCCCGCCCGCGCCGCCATGCCCAGCCCCGGAGCCATAATATCCGTTGTGACCACCTGCACCTGGGCCACTTTCACTACCGTGGCCTTTGCTGCTGACATCAAATCGGCTGCCTTGCTGGATGATTACGTCCTCGCTTATGGCCAAAACGATCACATTGGTTTGGAAATTCGTAACTCCTGAGCAAGTCAAAACCGCGTTATTCGTCAACTCCAAGCTTTTGAATTGATGGGAACCATTAACTGTAAGTGTCGCCCCATCCACAATGAGACGCAGCCCTTCATAGTTCGTATCGCCACATTGGATGAGTGCATTGGTCGGGAAATACGCCACATCCTCAGCGAGGGTCCAAAAGCGCCAAATCACGTCGGCGGGCAAAGGTACGCCATCCAAATCCTTGGCACCTGTCGTCACACGCACCGTGTACATGGAGTTTTGGGACAACGGAGGCACAGGTATAAAGCTGGCGATCTGACTGAACGCATCGTAATGGAGCACTCCCGTGACCGCATTCGAGGCGGCATCCCGAATTTGGAACGTTTCGGTTGTGATTGTCTCCGGGGTCATTGCCTCGCTAAACGATGCTGCGATAATAACATTGGTGCGCACCCGCATCGTATTGTTCGTGGGGTAAACCGCTAGCACACTGGGGGGACCGTCCACGCGCATATAATGAGCTTTCAGTGAAAGGGATGTAGCCGTGATGACCGGTTCCAAACGGATGCCGTTGCCCACATATAACCCGCCAATATCCGCGTAAGCACCGTTTGTGGAACCATACGTCATTACCGCAAACAGATCGTCATTGGCGGGAGAAAAGCCACCCTGCAAGGTGGCGCTCAGGTGCCCGCCAAAATTGGCCGCTCCGAACAACTGAACCCGGCCAAAAGAGGCGCGGTTGTAAATGCTGAAATTGAGTGTTCCGGTGGGTTGATTGGTAAAATAGGACATCCGCACAAGACCCTGCTGAAGGTCCAGCACGCCGGAATTTATTAAGGGCATGGTTATGTCGGTTATGCCGGAACCCACGGTTTTCGTTATCAGCCCGTTATTGATGCATGCGGACACGCCACCCGACGAATAGGTAGTCAAGTCGTTTTGTATCTCAAAAACACCACCCACCTGATTCCGCAAAATTCCACCGTAGAACTGGAGGTCTCCATTGGACCATAGCATTCTTCCTGCATTCAAAAGTGATCCATATAAATTCTTAGCACCACTCCCTGAGATTCGGAGCACGCTATTGCTGGTGATCGTCACCAATCCGTTGGTTGCAATCGTGCCACTGGTCCAATCCACCGTTCCGACGAAGATGTTGGTCCCTGCGATGGTGGCTCCTGCCCAGACCATATTGGGGCATTGAATTAGTCCGTCGAACAGAATGGTCCCGGAAGCCATTCGATTAGTACCTGTACCAGTAAACACCGTGCCTTGAGCAAAGGTACTCCCATCGGCATAGGACAAAGTTCCGGCCTGGATTTCCAACGTGCCGGTGTTTTTCAACGGGATACCCGCAAAATCCGTCGTCCCGATGCCTCTGGATTTGCGCAAAACCCCTTCACTTACAAATAACGGAATGCCTGTTCCGCGAAAGAAAGTGACATCGTTCTGAATGTCGAAGATCGCTCCAGCCAGGTTGGCCATCGTCCCGCCATAAAACTGCATGGTTCCCCCTGACCAAGCCACCAGACCCGCATTCGTCAGCACGCCATATAAATTCTTAGCGCCACTCCCTGAGATTCGGAGTACGCTATTGCTGGCGATCGTCACTAACCCGTTGGTTGCAATCGTGCCACTGGTCCAATCCACCGTCCCAACGAAGGTGTTGGTACCGGCGATATACGCTCCTGCCCACACCATATTTGGGCATTGGATTAGTCCGTCAAACAGAATGGTTCCAGAAGCCATTCGATTGGTGCCAGCACCAGAAAAAACCGTTCCATTCGCGAAAGCGCTCCCACCGGCATAATCCAACGTTCCAGCGCGAATTTCCAACGCACCAGTGTTTTTCAGAGGAATGCTGGAGAACGACGTAGTCCCAGTGCCACCACTTTTGCGCAGGATGCCCGCATTCAAGATCAACGGGTTGCCAGAGATATAACTGACTGTCACATCGTTTTGAATATCAAAGATCGCGCCGCTCTGGTTTACCACCGTCCCGCCATAGAAGTTCATCACACCGTTGGTGATTGCGATTCGATTCGCATTGGTCAGCACCCCAAAAATTTGCATCGTGCCTCCTGAAAAGGCCACCATGCCCTCATTGTGCAGCACCCCATATAAATTCTTAGTGCCACTCCCTGAGATCCGGAACACGCTATTGCTGGCGATCGTCACTAACCCGTTGGTTGCAATCGTGCCACTGGTCCAATCCACCGTCCCAACGAAGGTGTTGGTACCGGCGATATACGCTCCTGCCCACACCATATTTGGGCATTGGATTAGTCCGTCAAACAGAATGGTCCCGGAAGCCATTCGATTAGTACCTGCACCAGTAAACACCGTGCCTTGAGCAAAGGTGCTCCCATCGGCATAGGACAAAGTTCCGGCCTGAATTTCCAACGTGCCGGTGTTTTTCAACGGGATACCCGCAAAATCCGTCGTCCCGATGCCTCCGGATTTACGCAAAACGCCTTCATTTACAAATAACGGAATGCCCGTTACGCGATAGAAGGTGACATCGTTCTGAATGTCGAAGATCGCTCCAGCCAGGTTGGCCACCGTCCCGCCATAAAACTGCAGGGTTCCCCCTGACCAAGCTACCAGACCCGCATTCTTCAGCACTCCATATAAATTCTTAGCACCACTCCCTGAGATTCGGAGCACGCTATTGCTGGTGATCGTCACCAATCCGTTG
>JBAXGN010000132.1 GCA_037139415.1 Verrucomicrobiota bacterium
CCACGGATAAAAAAATCACCGAAAACAGTTGCAAAAATTAACACCGTTGCTGGTGATACGCCCCACCTTTTCCCAACAACCCTGCAAGGGTTGCGTCAATTTTCGCTCGGATAGGATCACTGACGTTAGCCGCAGGACCGGATAGCGCGGGATAATCATGCCGTGTCCATTGCCGCAACCACTTTCAGGGTTGTCCGGTCATGGTGGATGGCGTACCCAAGGTGGAATTGGCTCCCATTGCCCCTGCCAATTCGACCTTGTATAGCTGCTCCGATGACGCAATCCATACTGGATTGTCCGGAATGGCACCCCATCATCCCGGACGGGATGACAGAATGTAGCGTCATGAGGGGAACGGGGCATGCCCTTCGGAAAGCCATCCAATAAACCCAACTGCACCCGCTCCGAGGTGCCAGAGTTTACTTTATTCCAAATCGCTATCAAGATGAGACTCATTCGCTGGTCTTTTAAGCTGCTGGCTTCGTTGCTCGCTCGTTATCCCGACAGGTCGGGACGGGTATGCGCCTCGCTCGCGTCTCGCCAGCCGCCCAAAATCCTGCGCGCCTTAGTCTCAGCTTGAAAGCTCATTGGAATTAACGCCCGCCGTTAAAGTTGGGGAACCTCGTTTTTTGAAGTTTTTGGCGGTTTTTTGCGCAAGCAATCTATTTTCAGGATGTAACCTACATGGTTTTGGCTGGAAAGCAGGTTCAACCGCCCCAAAACCACCGAAAATTTTCAATAATTGGGGAAAACGAGCCTTGCACAATTGGTGGGGGATGGACAGGATTGAACCCATCGCAAATATGTTATCCAAAATCATATCCGGGTTGCTCGTATGCAGTTGGGTGACCGCCCTCACGGCGGCAGAACCGCCGCCAGCACTACCGCCTCACCCCCGGTTGTTGTTGAATGCGGACGGCATCGCCCAGCTCAAGGCGCGGGTGACCGCCGCACCATGGGCAAAGCGGGAATGGGATGCCTTACTCAAGCAAACCAGCCGATACCTTTCACAGCCCGTGGAACTGCCACCGCGCGGCGGCAATTGGAGTCATAATTATGTGTGTCCCACTCATGGGGCGCGCTTGAAGCAGGGTCAAAAAATCGGCCCGTGGCAGTGGGAACACTGGTGCTCTGCGGGCAAACATAACCTCAAAGGCGATCCGTCCAAAGGCTCGCTGGACTTTGATGGCAATGCCATTTCCGGGATTCACTTTGAGCTGGCCAAACAGGTTGTGGACCACGGCTTGGTATTTCAAGTGACCGGCGACGCGCGCCATGCACAGAAGGCGCGGGAAATTCTATTGGCATACGCGGGTAAGTATCTCGACTACCCCATGCACAACAACAAGGGAGCGCCGGGAAAAGGCGGCCGGGTGGCCTCGCAATCCCTGACCGAGGCATCCTGGGTGATTGAAATCGTTCAAGGGGCCGATCTGGTTTGGAGCACCCTGAGCGACGGGGATCGCACGGCGATCACCCGCCAGATCCTCAGACCGGCCCTCGAGGAAACCATTCTGAAGAGCAAACTGGGGATTCATAATATCCAATGCCGGCTGAACAGCGCGATTGGCCTCGTCGGCTTTCTACTTGGGGATCAAACCTTGATTACCCGGGCCATTGACGATCCCACGCTGGGATATCGTCAACAGATGGAACGCGGCGTGCTGGCCGATGGCATGTGGACTGAAGGCAGTAGCGGATATCACTTTTTCACCGTCGCCGGGGTCTGGCCGCTAACTGAGGCGGCGCGCAACTGCGGGATGGATTTGTATGGTGAGAAATTCAAGCGCATGTTTGACGCGCCCCTGACCATGGCCATGCCGAATTTTGTGCTACCCGATTTCAATGACAGCGGCATGATGAGCCTGCAAGGCGAGGCTGACTTGTATGAACTGGGCTATGCGCGCTACCGGAACCCGGCATACGCCGCGCTCCTCTCCCAGAGCAAACGCCAGAGCCGGATGGCGCTCCTGTATGGGGTGACGGAGTTGCCCCCGGCCAGCACCCTGACGCTGGCGAGCCGAAATTCCCCAGCCTCCGGCTACGCCATTCTGCAACGCGGACAGGACCAGGACGCAACCTGGTTGTGCGCCAAATACGGCCCACATGGCGGCGGGCATGGCCATCCGGATAAAAACCACTTCCTCCTGTTCGCCCACGGCCAGGTCGTGGCACCGGACGGCGGAACCCATGCCTATGGCTCGCCACTGCACAACGGCTGGGACAAATCCACCTTTGCCCATAACACGTTGGTGGTCGATGAGACCTCCCAGAAAGCCGCCGAGGGCCGGAGCCTGGCGTTTGGATCGGAGCAAGGAGTGGATTTCTCCATGACCGAAGCGGGGGCCATTTATGCCGGGGTGCGGTTTGTGCGCACCATTGCCCTGCTCACGCCAGAAATAATTGTATTTATGGATCAAGTGCGCGCCAGCGAGCCACACACCTATGACCTGGTCTATCATCAGATGGGCCACTGGCAGGGATTGACTGCCGGCCAGCCATGGACGCCACCGAATCGCCCGGGCTATCAGTACTTGACCGAGGCCACAGTTCGCAACCTTGGCCCGGATGGATTGCGGCTGCAAACCACCATCAAAGCGGACTGGCAACCGGTGATCCACATCGCCAGCGGGGAACCAGTGGAAATCATCACCGGCCATGGCATTTTGAAAACTACCGAAGACCAAGTGCCCCTGGTGATTCAAAGACGCAAAGGCACCGAGGCCGCGTTTTTGTGGGCGGTGTCGCTGACCAACCAACCGGTCACGCTCCGCTCCCTGCCGCTCAAGGACGGTGGCGGAGCCAAACTGGCAGCTTCCGAGGCAATGCTGGTGGAAGTGTCTGCCGGTCGCCAACGCTGGCAGTTACTGGCAAACCCAGAAAAGCGAACTGTGGTTATGGACGGCCCCTCGCTGCCCCTCACCACCAGCCCGTTTCAGGTCTGGACCAAATAGATATTTTACTTTAACGCCCGCCGTTAAAGCCGGGAACCCTCGGGTTTTGACGTTTTTAGCGGTTTTTTGCGTAAATGCCTTATTCTCAGCATGTAACCTGCATGGTTTGGGCGAGAACACCGGCTCAATTACCCCAAAAACCTCAAAAAACGTCAAAAATCCATGTGCGTTTTGGCGAAACCTACATGGGTTTGACTGAAACCCACATAGGATTGGCTCAGACCCACATGGGTTTGGGCCAATCCCACATGGGGTTGGCTGTGGCCGGCATGGGGTTGGACCAAACCTACCCAGGATCGGCTCAGACCCACATAGGATTGGACTGGAACCCATATGGGTTTTTGCCAAACCCACATGGGATCGACTGAAACCCACATGGGATCGGCGGCGGCCCACATGGGTTTGGCCATCATGAAGCAAACCGCCCCGGTCCAATTTTGGCTTGCATTAAAACCCTGCCGGCGGTGAAAGTACTCACCATGAAATTCACACAAGCAATGCAAGAGGTTTTTAACCGGCTGGCGCGACAGGCAAAATGGATCGCCTTGGTCTTGGCGGTAGCAGCGCTGAGTGGATGTGCAACCACCAGCGGCGTTTTGTATTCAACATGGAATGGTCCTGCTGAAGAATGGCCAACTACATCAGGAGCGATGGCAGAGGCGTCTTTCGCTCTTCCTGTATATTTAAACAATAATCCGGAGAAGCCTTATCAGGTGATTGGTATGGTGCGGTACAAAAGTCCCTTTGGACAGTCACGCACATATTGGCGCGACAAGATTATTGAGCGATTTGTGGAAAAGACCCTGGAAATTAGCGCTGACGCATTGATCATTCCCACCGTTCAACCAAATCCACGGTCAGAAATGATTGGTTACGTCATTCAATGGATTCCAAGTGCTATTGTGGAAGCGCAAAAGCAGGCCAAATTAAAATTCTGGAAGGACTTTGAGGAAAAGAACGGCAAACTGATGCAGAATCGGGAATTATTTGAATGCGGGATAAAATATCTGGAAACAAAAGGAATCAAACCGTGCAGCGAGGACATGGCCAAACAGTTGGCAGACCTGCTTGGGCAGATAACAACCCAGGACAAGTCCCGCTGGACCGGCCCTTGGCTGGTCAAAGGACACATTCAAAACAAGCGCCTGGTTTCGGCACAAACCGAGACGTTTGTGACGCTGGCCCAGATTACGGAGGCGGGGAAGAAGTACGTTTTCATCACCCAAGGCGCGCGCTGCGAACTGAATTTCAACGGCACCATTGAACCCGGACAAATCAAAGGCACGCTGGGCATTGGCGCGAAGGATTTTTCCGTGACCACGGAAATCACCGGAGTAGTGGTGAATGATAAAATCTCAATCACCCTGCGGCAGTTGACCGAAGCGGGAGTCGTGGAAGGCAATTTGACCTTATTGCGTTAAACAACAACCAAAGCAAAATCGTTATGAAAAAAACAATCCTCATCCTGTCCATAGCGGCTGTGACTCTTGGTGGCTACCTGCTCTATCCCGCCAAGGCCGATTCCAAGAATTCATCGCAAACGTATGAGTATGCCACAATCCGCTGGAGTGGCCGTGAGAACACACACCTGATCCGCCCCAACGGCGAGGCGGAAATGCTGGGACCGCTCTTCGCCAACGTCCCCAGACGCCGTGATAAGAGCGAACGCGTGGACGACCGGGTGTTATGCCTGAACATTGCGGTCAACGCCTTGGCCAAGGAAGGGTATGAAGTGGCCGCCATGACCAGCGACGAAGTCATGATGAAACGCCCCACGGCTCGCTAAAGTTGAAGTTGGTGATAGAACAACGACCGAGGACAATACAAATCAAGTGAACACGGAGATGCAAACAGACCTCGCAAAACGAGTTAAACAGGAGGTGCTACGTCCGTTTCAAGACAATCCTGCCCCAGCACTTACCGACGTCCAGGTAAAGCAGGCCGTTAATCTCCTTTTTCAAGTGCTCAATCATGAGATCGGCGATGCGGATCTTGATGGGGTGGGAGGCGAAATTATTGCCGGTTTACACCGGTGGATTAAAAAGCATGATTTAGTAAAGCTCGCCGACCGCTACGAACCGTTTTGCAAGTTCCTGCTTAGTTTCCTAGATCCAGCAAAATACGCCCAATTGCAGCAGGAAACATCTGATCGGCTTTCAGCCGCAAAGGTCATTAAATCACTTAATTTGGTGAGTAATAAAGATTTTAGCCTTTTTGAATGCTGCAGGTGGCAAGATTTCCCGCCGAAAGAAATCGTGGGGAAACCTGGTTTTATCGAACATATAGCGCGCATTTATGTTTATCGAAACCTAGACGACCACAGGGCTCGTATTCTGAGCATACACGAGAAAGCACAGGTGGCACAGAGTTTTTGCGTATTCCTTGTCTGGACGATACTTAAACATGAGGAACAAATACGTTTAAAACTCACCGCAGCCCGGTTTTCGCCTTACCTCAATAGAATACGCGACGAATTCAAGACCATCGGAATCACATACGTTGAACTCCTTTCCGAAACTCGTTCTGCTGAGGAATACCGCATCGTGGATCCCTTGCTCCCAGTGCCGGACTTCCCACAGGATGGACAACCACTCGCGACATCAACATTACCGGATACCAACCGCATCACAGTCATTGAAGCAGAGCCTGGGGCAGGTAAGACCACAACACTCAAGTACCTCGCATGGAAGCATGCCGACAATATGCTTTCCACCCACCATAATGGTGCATGGCATGTACCCGTTTACCTCAAATTACCCCTTCTCGAACATGAAAAATCGACGATTAAATCGGCCGTGCTCCAACAAATGGGATTATCTGGAAACCTTTCCAAAGAAATCCCGTGGAATTCGATCCTATTGCTCATTGACGGATTGAACGAAGTGTCCCTGCGAGCGCAAGCAGGCTATAAAACAGAAATTAACGACATAATCACACGTTTCTCGGACGTTCGTACGGTTGTCGCTAGCCGCCCAAATTTCTTTGGCGGTGAGTTTGCTGCATGTATTGTCGTATTGCGGCGGCTAACCGATAAGCAACTTATCACGCTGTTCCGTCATGCGCTCAAGAGTGAAAACGAAGCCGAAAAACTCCTTGCTGTTGTTTTGCAAAATCAGTTCCTTTCGTCCTGGTCTCGAGTTCCATTACACGCGGCAATGATCGCAGGCCACGTCCAACAAAAAGGCCTCGACGGCTTTTCAAACCATTCTAAAGCGATTCGCCATTTTCTGCGAAAATTTTTGGATAAAGAAGCGAAATCACCCGGACAGACATTTTTGACAACAAAAGAACTGTTATTATCGCACCTCGCGTTTATAACCAAGTTATCCCATATCTCCCTATTTTCCCGAGCGGTAGCAATTAATACTCTTCGCACAACAACGCAGAATATTGGCGCAATAACACTCGATGTGCCTTTGTTCATTCAAGAAGTATTGGCCAATAACCTTCTCCAATGCTCAGACGAAGATAAGCTTCAGTTCACCCATGAACTTTACCATGACTACTTTACTGCATGCGAATTGGAAGCGAAAGAACAGCACATACCAGAATCGGGAGTCGAATTTGTCCAATCCCATTTTTCAGACATGCACTGGTTCGAATGCATTCGCCTGTTTGCTGGTCTGACCGGCACCAGCCGCACATTGATCGCGCGTGGCGCTGAACTCAATCCGTTGCTGGCTTGGAGGCTAATGAAAGATGCCAACTTACGTGAGCCTGAACTGAATCAAACGGTCGCCCTAGCCGCCTATTCCGTTCTTGAAGGAAGCCTTTATAAAGAGGGCATCGCCGCGATCGCTGGAGCATGCCTGCCCATCCTAGCGAGTTTAGAGCGTGATGATCTTGTCGAGCAGGCGATCATTAGACAACAGCAGGTTCTTGTGCCAGTGGGTTTGCGGAAGATGCCGGAAGATGAACGGCGTGAGGAATCAGAAAGGATGCAGGAAGCGATGGTTCCTCTTAACTACGGTCTGATTTCTGTCTTCCGATTGGCAAACCAAGAACAACAATTAAGCGAAGAAGGCTGCTATTGCAATGCAGCCCGTGCGGTAATTCGAGCCTGCATAAAAATTAAGGCTGCACGCATTCTAGCGGCGATTCTAGCTTCATGGACAGGAAAGACTTTCGAGGCCACATCACTGGTTCCTAGTGGAGTACTCGAAGCTATCATTGACATCGGCGTTGATAAAGTTTTGACGGCCGAAGATTCGTCTTTAAACGATGCTCTGGCAAAATGGCTCACGCGAGCATCGGAAGCAGGATTTTCCAAGGCTTGGCCAGCATACGGGCGCATAGTGACCTACCCATACAAAACGCCTGGCTTAAAGCGGAATCCAACCGAAGTACTGAAATGGCTTCGGAAAGCGCATGAAGGCGGGGATAAGTCTGGCACATTGCAGTTGGCGCTGTTGCTGATTGAATACCCTTCTGTAAATAATATTGGTGAAGGGGAGCGGCTGTTACGGGAATTGTCGCAGACTCATGACCTGGCCCGCTTTGAGCTTGGCAAGCTGCTCATGTCTAGCAAGCGAGCCGAACAGGATAACGCTGAAGGTTTCGACATATTGCTCGCTCTTGCGGAAAAGAACCATTCTGACGCTCATTCGGAGGTATTTCAGCTATGGTGTAGTTGGTTTGTTTCCGATCAAACTTCATTTCAACTGTTGTTACCCAATTGGGCTTTTCCATTTGAGCTTCGACTGAAGGCGCTGGTTCCCAACATATCAGAAGCCCGATAATATTCAATCAATCGCATGCTTTTTATAACCTCATTGTATGAACGTGTTGATCCTGACAACAAGAATCGGCTGGAAGCAACAGGATGACCGCCATGACCAGCGACGAAGTCCTGATGAAGCGCCCCACCGTTCGTTAAAGGTGGCGGTGAACCCAATCCCCCGTAGAAGGCGACGGGAGGAGACTCTTTCAGGGTTACCCGGTCGCTGGGGATGGCAACCCATCATCCCGAACGGGATAATGGGTTGCCCTTCCGGACAATCCAGTATGGATTGCGTCACCAAAGGCCAAGGTCGAATCGGCAAGGGGATGGGGGCCGATTCTACCTTGGTTACACCGTCCACCTTGACTGAACAACCCCGAAGGTGGTTGCGGCAATGGATCCGCTTCCTTTTGCCCCGTTTGCTCGCGAAAAAGCCATGACATTCGGGGGCAGCTTGTTTAACGTAGCGGCGCTGCATGGCTAGCGAAACACAAATGACACCGATGATGGCGCAGTATCGCCGTATCAAGGGCGAACTGCCCAAGGATGCGCTGTTGCTGTTCCGCCTCGGGGATTTCTATGAGATGTTTTTCGAGGATGCGCAGATCGGGTGCCAGTTGCTGAATGTGGCGCTGACCAAGCGCGGGGTGGTGCCCATGTGCGGCATCCCGTTTCATGCCGCCAATGCGTATATCTCCCGGATTCTGAGGGCGGGCCGCAAGGTGGCGATCTGCGATCAGATGGAGGAGGCGCGTCCCGGGCAGTTGGTGAAGCGGGAGGTCACGCAGATTCTGAGTCCCGGCACGCACTTTGATGATCGAATGTTGCAGGCGGAGCGCAATAATTACCTGGCCAGCGTCTGCCAGACGGGCGGGAATTACGGGCTGGCATGCGTGGACCTGACCACCGGCAGCTTCCGGTGCACCGAGGTGCAGGGCGATGCCGCGCTGATGACGGAGCTGGAGCGGTTGCGCCCGGCGGAAATCATCGTGCCGTCCGAGGCGGCCAATCTGCAAACGTTGTTGCGCGGCGCGTTTTCCATTCTCAATGCGTATGACGATTGGGTGTTCGCGCCGGATACGGCGGTGTTCACGGTGCGCGATCATTTCAAGGTTGCCACGCTCGATGGCTTTGGCCTGAAAGGCCGGGGCGCGGCGGTGGGGGCGGCGGGAGCCGTGCTGCATTACCTGACGCAGCATCTGCGGCGGGATGTCGCGCATTTGATTTCGCTGGGCTTTTACGAGACCAAGGATTTCCTGGCGCTGGATTCGACGACGCTGCGGCACCTGGAGATTCTGGAGCCGCTGCATCGCGATTCCCCGCGCACGGCGTCGCTGTACGGCGCCATGAACCGCACCGTCACGCCCATGGGGGCGCGGAAGTTGCGCGATTGGCTCTCGCAACCATTGTCGGACGCCGGGGCGATCCACCGGCGGCAGGAAGTGGTGCAGACGTGGATGGCGCAAAGCGGTTGTCTGGAACAAGTGCGGGTGAAGTTGAAAGAGGTGCGGGATTTGGAACGCACCATCGGACGCCTGAGCGTGGGCTCGGGCAACGGGCGCGATTTGCAGGCGCTGCGATTGGCGCTGGAACAGTTGCCGGGCATCCGTCAGGTGTTGGCGGAAGCAGGCAGTCTCGCGGCAGCCACCTTGCAGGAGCCCAGCCCGGAGCTGCTGCCCGGTCAGGCGGTCGGAGCCACAGCGGCGGAGCCGACGTTGTTGGCGGAGTTGGCCGCGCAAATCAACGAGCAACCCGCGCTGGTGGATGTGATCGCCCGGGCCATCACCGAGGAACCGCCGCTGGCCTTGAAGGAAGGCGGGCTGATCCGGGATGGGTTCGATCCCGCGTTGGATGAGTTGCACCAGGCGATGCGCGAGGGCAAGGACTGGATCGCGCGGTTGCAGCAGCAGGAGATCGAACGCACCGGCATTAGCTCGCTGAAGGTGCGCTTCAATTCGGTGTTCGGATATTACATCGAGGTCACCAGGTCGAATCTGGACAAGGTGCCGGCGGATTATGTGCGCAAGCAGACGATCGCCAACGGCGAGCGGTACATCACGCCCGGCTTGAAGGAGATGGAGTCCAAGATCCTGGGCGCGGAAGAGCGCAGCATGAAGCTGGAGTACGAGCTGTTCCTGCGGGTGCGGGAGCAGGTGTTGCAGCAACTGGCGGCCATCCAGACCACGGCGTCGGCCCTGGCGCAACTCGATGTGCTGGCGGCGTTCGCCGAGGTGGCGCGCGTGTATAATTACTGCCGCCCGATGGTGGGTGATGAAGGCCGGATCGCCATACGGGACGGCCGGCACCCGGTGCTGGAGCAGAGCCTGGTCGAGGAACGCTTCGTGCCGAATGACACCGAACTGGACAATACCGCTTGCCAGATCGCGCTGATCACGGGCCCCAACATGGCGGGCAAAAGCACGTACATCCGGCAGGTGGCGCTGCTGACGTTGCTCGCGCATACGGGATCGTTCCTGCCAGCTCGCGAGGCCCGGATTGATCTGGTGGACCGGATATTCACGCGCATCGGGGCAAGCGACGACATCGCGCGTGGGCAATCCACGTTCATGGTGGAGATGAGCGAGACGGCGAACATCCTCAACAACGCGACCCGGCGCAGCCTGATTATTCTGGATGAGATCGGGCGCGGCACCAGCACGTTTGACGGGTTGAGTTTGGCATGGGGGATAGTGGAGCACCTGCACAATGTCGTTGGCGCCAAGACGCTCTTTGCCACGCATTATCATGAGCTGACGGAATTGGCGGGACGCCTCGAACGTCTGCGCAACTTCAACGTGGCCGTGCGGGAATGGCACGATCAGATTGTGTTCCTGCGCAAAATTGTCGAGGGCGGCACGGATAAGAGCTACGGCATCCAGGTGGCGCGCCTCGCGGGTGTGCCCAAGGCGGTGATCGAACGGGCCAAGGTGATTTTGGGTAATCTGGAGGAATCGGAATTGACGCCAGATGGCACCGTGCGCCAACCCGCCCGCCAGCGTGATCGGGAGAAGCTAAAGTCCCTGACCCCCGCACCGCAGATGGATTTGTTTGGGTGAGTCATTTCCCCTTGCGCTGCAGCCAGCGCCGGCCATCGCGATACAGCCGGATCATGCCGCCCGTGTATTCAGGGCCGAGGTACTTGATCATGGCGGTAAAATCGCCCGGGCAGAGTTTGAGCGCCAGGTCCATTGCGGCTTGCTGGTCGGGAGTGAAGAGCTGATCGAGGTCCACGGCTTCACCGGCGGCAATCGCGTCCAGCAAATGACCGCAAACGGTGTTGACGACCAATCCCCGCTGGCGCGCAATTTCCGCGGGTGATTGTCCCCGGCGGTGACGGGACAACGTATCGGCAACGGTATCCGTAATACCTGCGGTCCTTTTCATTGCGACGGGTGCCGCTTCCACCGGGTCCGCGAACTCCTGGCGCGAATGGCTCTTGATGAAGAATGTAATTTCCGCCAGGAAGGCCGCGCCGAACTCATGCAGCTTATGCGTGCCCACCCCGTGGATGCCCGCAAATTCCTCCTGTGATTGCGGATAGCGCCGCGCCATGTGGCGCAGGGAGACATCCGAGAAAATTACGTAGGGCGGCACGCCGCGCTCTTCCGCCATCCGGCGGCGCAGTTCCCGCAGGATGTCAAACAGCGCCTCATCACACTCGATTTCGCCCGCGCGGCGGGCCTTGGGCGGCTCGGTCTTTTTGGGTGGGCGCGTGAGCATCACCGTTTTGCGTTCCTTGAGCAGGCTCAGCCCCTCGGCGGTGAGGCTGAGGGTGGCGAACGATTCATCCGATTGCGCGAGATACCCCAGCCGGATGAGTTCCCGTCCGATGGCCTGCCATTCCGGGCGGCTGGTCTCCCTGCCGATGCCGTACGTGGAGAGCGTGTGGTGTTCCCAGCGCCGGATCTTCTCGGTGTCCGCGCCGGTCAGCACCTCCACCAGGTGATTGAGCCCCGCGTTGAATCCGCTCTTCTGGCGGATGCGGAAGACGCAGGAAAGGAACTTTTGCGCCAGGATGGTGCCATCGTACTTTTCGCGTGTGCCAAGGCAGTTGTCGCAGTTGCCGCAATTGGTGTCCGGGTATTGCTCGCCAAAATAATCGAGCAGCGAGACGCGGCGGCATTCACTGATTTCCGCAAAGTTCGCGATGTGCTGCAATTGCTGGCGGGCAATGCGTTGTTCCTGGGGATCGGTCTTCTGGTCAATGAAGATTTTATACTTCATCACGTCACCGGCACTGAAGAGCAGCAGGCACTCGCTGGGCAGGCCATCCCGCCCCGCGCGCCCGGTTTCCTGATAATAGCTTTCGACATTTTTCGGCAGATCGTGGTGGATGACAAAGCGGACGTTGGGCTTGTTGATGCCCATGCCGAAAGCAATCGTCGCGCAGATTACTTGCGTCTGATCCCGGATGAACCGCTCCTGGTGAGTGGACCGCTCCTCCGGAGTGAGCCCGGCGTGATACGGCAGGGCGCTGACGCCATCGTCTTTCAATCGTTGCGCCAAACTTTCGGTGGTCTTGCGGGCCTGGCAATAGATGATGCCGCTTTCCCGTGGACGGCGGCGGATGAACGCCAGCACCTGTTCGTAAGCGCCCTGCTTGGGCTCCACGCGATAGGAAAGATTGGGCCGGTTGAAGCTGGCGGTGTAGCAGACCGCGTTCTCCAAATGCAGTTGCGTGAGAATGTCCTTGCGCACCCGTTCCGTGGCGGTCGCCGTGAGGGCCATGACCGGCACCTTGGGCATCAATTCGCGCAGGCGGGTCAGTTGGCGGTATTCCGGGCGGAAATCGTGGCCCCATTCACTGATACAATGCGCTTCGTCAATCGCGAACCGGTTAACGTTCCACTTCGGTACTTCGGAGAGGAAACCATCCAACACCAACCGCTCCGGAGCGACATAGAGTAACCGATACTCGTTCTGGTACAGCCGCCGCCAACGTTCCCGCGCGTCCGCCTTGGAAAGGGAGGAATTCAGAAACGTGGCCGGAATACCCGCTTGGTCCAGAGCGTCCACCTGATCCTTCATCAGGGCAATCAGCGGGGAGACCACAATTGTCAGGCCCGGTTGCACCAAGGCGGGCAACTGGAAACACAGGGATTTTCCGCCACCGGTGGGCAGCAGCGCCAGGACGTCGCGCCCCGCCATGGAATCGCGGATGATCTCCTCCTGAAGCGGACGGAACGTGGCAAATCCGAAATGTTGTTTCAGGGCCTGACGTAAGTCCATTGCCGGTGCAGCTTCCATTGTAGCAAAATTTTATCGCGCGCGGCGGATGACTCAGCGGGTGTGGGCGTGCGCCTTTTCGCGCAACTTCAGCAGGCGTTCCCCGGCTTGCACCAAGGTGTCGGTCTTCTTCGCAAAGTGGAAGCGGATGAGGTGCCGGACTGGTTCGCGGAAGAAGCTGGAGCCGGGCACGGGCGCGACGCCGACGGTTTTGGTCATCCATTCGCTGAAGGCGAGGTCATCCTGCCAACCGAACTCCGAGATGTCCACCATCACGTAGTAGGCCCCCTGCGGTTTGGTGTAGGTCAGGCCCGCCTGGTCCAGATATTTGAGAAAGAGCGCACGCTTCTCCGTGTAGGTTTGGCGCAGTTCCGCGTAGTAACTGTCGGGTAACTCCAACGCGGTTACCGCTGCCTCCTGCAATGGAGCAGCCGCGCCCACAGTCAGGAAATCATGAACTTTGCGAACGCCATCAATGACCGCCGGCGGGGCGATGACATAGCCAAGCCGCCAGCCGGTAATGGAGTAAGTCTTGGAGAGTGACCCGCAGGAAATGGTGCGTTCAAACATCCCTGGCAGGGAGGCGAAAGGCGTATGGACATGGGGTTCATACACGATGTGCTCATACACTTCATCCGTGATGACATAGGTATCATGCTCCTCGGCCAGGCGGGCAATGAACAGGAGTTCCTCCCGCGTGAAGACTTTGCCGGACGGGTTGGCGGGATTGCACAGAATCAGGGCCTTGGGCTTTTGCGCGAAGGCGCGCCGCAACGCTTCGGGATCAAAGGAGAAGTCAGGCGGATGCAGGGGGACGTGGATGGGCACGGCACCGGTCAGGATGGTGTCGGCCACGTAATTCTCGTAGAACGGAGAGAAAATGATGACCTTATCGCCCGGATTGCAAGCGGTCATCATGGCGGCCATCATGGCCTCGGTGCTGCCGCAGGTGACCACGAGATTGGCATTGGGGTCTATTGGCAGTTGGAAGAGGCGCGATTGTTTGCGGGCCAGGGCGGCGCGGAAATTCGGCGCGCCCCACGTAATCGCATACTGGTGCGGGCCATGGCGGGCAGCGCGTTCAAGAGCTTGGAGCAGGCATTCGGGCGGATCGAAATCGGGAAATCCCTGGGACAGGTTGATGGCCTGGTGGGCCAAGGCGACCCGGGTCATGCGGCGGATGACCGATTCGGTGAAGCCAGCCAGACGATTGCTGATGTTGGGCATGGGGAAAAGGCGATGAGATTCAGGCAGGGGAGTGCGGGCCGGCCAAAGCCGGCAGCATGTTCGGGGACCTGCGCACTGTGATATTCACGGCGCTATGCAAGCGGAAGGGCGAAAGTTTGGCAACCGAAATCCGAGGTCGGAGCGGATGGGATTGCAGAGCGATTGAATGCCAAAGGCTTTACGCCAACACCGCTTTGGACTTCAACCGGTATTCCGCAATCCGCAATCCGAATTCCGAATTCCGAATTTATGGCCCCGCCTTGTTCAGTTCAACAATTTATTGATTGCGCGCCATTTCTTATCTCGGCCCATCGGTTATTTTCGTTTCTTGTCAAAATACGCCCGGATTGCCAGCAATTCTCTCCAGCCCCGCTGTTTTTCCAAAACGACGAGGCCCATCACCGCCAGAAGCAACCCCGCCACCCAGCCTTTGAATGTCATGCTATCGGTATTATTGACTGCCGAGAGTAGAGTCAGTGCCGCCAGGCCAATAAGCACCAAGCCCCCCAGGATTCGGGCCGCCCAAGGCGGCGTCAAGTCTTCGGAGCAATACGCCGCTATCTTCCGCTCCCCGGCTGCCAGGTATTCCGCCGCAAACCGACCCGGTTCAAGACGCAATCGTTTCTCAATGAACTCAAAGAGCCTGAAATAGTCGGATTGCTGTTCAGGGCTGAAAACGTTTTTGGCCAGTGCGAATTCGTGATACACCGGAATGAAGAGTTCCCGTGTTTTTCCTCCCCGGACAGTCCGGATATACAGATCCCGCTCATATTCCTGGGCTGCTCCCACCACTGCATTCACATAGACCGTGCTGTAGAATCGTATCTCAACGACATCCTCCCATCGCCGTTTTTTTAGTCCGTATTGGATAATCTGATCGTCATACTGAAGCACCATAAACCCTTTGAAAATCGCCGCCAGCTCGGCAAAGCCAATCCCCATGAGGCCAAAGCAGACCAGAGCAAGAACGGCTGCCCAAAAGCCCGGCGGCGACTTCAGACAATAGGCCCCCCACAAAAACAGCGCCAGGCCCGCGGGCAGGCACAGGACTGTCAATGAACGCAGTCCCCAGGCCATTTTATACGGGCGGAATTTGTGTTCTCTTTTCATGAATATTGAGGGACAAAGAACGCGTACAACATAAAGTCCTTACGTCGGCTCGTACTTTCAAACGGCAGCCAGCCTAAACTGATAGGAATTTGCTTTTTGGCACATTGGATGCTTTCATTTGTCGCGTTGCGGTAATCAGCCCGCCATTTTTTGGCTGGCCATCCCGCGAAACACGGGGGGTTGTTTAACGTGGTTGTGGCCACCACGCCAACATTGGCGCGGCATTTTAAGACCGTTCAACTCCTCAACCGTCGCCGGGCACACGCCCAGCGCCGCAAAGGCACGGGTAACATGCCAAAGTGCCCGTTGCTTTCAATAGCAATTTTAAAGATTTTATGGCCCCGCTCAAACCAGCGGCGGTTTGAATTCCCTCAATCCGAAAGGATTGACAGCGTGTAGCCGGTCGGTCGCGAGGGGCACGGGGCGCGACCACCGGAAACACGGGAGAAGGGGCCGCACCCGAATGGGGTGCCAGAGCGTCCCTGCCCTGCTTCTGGATGAAACTGCCGCGACGCCAAACCGCCTCACGGCCATTCCGCAATCCGCAATCCGCAATCCGAATTCGAGGGTTCCGCATTCCGCATTTAAGGCCCCGCCACCGAGCATCCAAGGGCCACTGCGCGTATGCGCGGCGCAAGCCCTCGGCATTCCCCTCCCGGCTGAATTGATACCACGCAAACACCCCGGCGCTCAACGCCCGCATATCTCCCTCGCGATACTGGCTCTGCCGTCGGCGTTCAAACCGGCGCTTGGTCGCCCCCAGGATGCGCGGGCGCAACCCCGGCAGAAAGCGAAACCCGCAGAATGGCACTCCTTCCCGCGTGGCCAACAGCCGGGATTTGGGTTCCGCCAGCTTCAAGCGCACCCGCGCCAGTTGCTCCCGGATCATCTCCCGCAAATCCCAAAGCCGGGCCGGATCGTCGCCAAACAACAAAAAATCATCCGTATAACGCAGATACGCGCCATGCCGTTGCTGCTCGGTTACCCAATGATCCAGATCATCCAAATAGAAGTTCCCCCATAATTGGCTGGTTAAATTGCCGATGGGCAGACCACGGGGCCGCTCCGCCGCCGCCAGCATATCTTCCCCTGGGAATAAGGGCGGCGGCAATTCCGTGCCCGTGTGGTAACTATCCATGATCTTCCCGATTAACGCCAGCACCCCTGGGCACGCCACGCGCGCCGCAAGTCTGGCGTAAAGCACCGCATGGTCCAGGTTCGGGAAGAACTTCCGCACATCGCACTTGAGCACATACCGGTAACGATTGGTCAACTGCCGGCAACACTCCCGCGCCGCCGTGGTGCCTTTGCCGATCTGGCAGGAATAGCTGCGGGCGATGAACGTGCGCTCCAACACCGGGGCCAAAAGATTGCATAGCGCATGATGCACCACCCGATCCCGAAACGGCGCGGCGGCGATCAACCGCCGCTTGGGATCGTGGATTTCAAAGAAACGGTACCCGCCCGGCTCGTAGGTGCCCGCCAGCAACTCCTCATGCAGGCGCGCCAATTCCCCTTCCCGCCGCAACCACCACGCCTCCACATCTGGCCGCCGGGTCTTGCCCTGCCGCGCCTTCACGGCGGCCAGCCATAGATTGTCCAGGGATGCCACCCTTTCCAGCGTGCAATAATGCTGCCAATAGCGTTGACTCTTAGCCATGAATGCTCATACGGAGCCGCCGCCTATATATACTATGTTAGTCGAACTCACCGGCTGGACCATGGACCGCACTGCGGACCTGCCCAAGAGCCAGCGGTTCACCTTTGGCCAGCGGCTGGATAACGTAACTCTGGACAGCCTGATGCTGGCCACCCGCGCCCTGTACGCGCCCCGTGGCCAAAAGCTCCCGCTGTTGGATGAATTGAACCTGTTGCTGGAGCAACTGCGGGTGCTCTGGCGTTTGGTCGAGCAGCGCCGTTGGATCAGCCGCCAACAACTCTTGTTTGTAATATCTCGCATTGATGAAATTGGCCGCATGACCGGCGGCTGGCGGCACAGCCTTGCGCAGCCGGATAAAAAGCGGCCGTGACTTTCAGCCAGTCTATGCTTACCGGCCACGGCCGCCACCGCGTCTTTTCCCCGGCTTCTCCGGGGCGTGGGCGGGGCGGTTAGGTGGCTGCTTGGCTCTGGCGGGCAAGCCCGGATAGCCGGCCCGCATCGCGCCGATCTTTGATGCTTGCTGCACCAGCACCTTCGCGCCGACACCCCCACCGCCACCACCAACCGAAACCCGTTGTTGTTGTTCCGATTGTCGGGCGTATTGTTGTTACGGTTAGACGACAGCAGATTCCTGGAATCATTGTTGTTCCACGACCCGCCCCGCAACACCCCGCGTCGGCCACCCCGGCCACTTCCAACATAAGCTGACGCTGCCTTGCGGCTTACCGCCAACCCGGTTGAAATTTTTATATTTTGCGCGCTACGCGCGCGGTAAAAAGATCAAAAAAACAAAAACCAAAGGGTAAAAAGGTAAAAGCATAAAGGGTAACCGCCGCAGCCACCTAACGCGCCGACACCCCCACCGCCACCACCAACCGAAACCCGTAGTAGTTGAACCGATTGACGGGCGTATTGCTGACACGGTTAGACGACAGCAGATACCTGGAAACAACGTTGATCCACGACCCGCCCCGCAACACCCGGTATTTCTGGTCCGTATCATACCAATCCTCGCACCACTGCCACACATTCCCGCCCATATCATATAAACCATACGGATTCGCCTTATAGCTGCCTACCGGCGACGTCGTCGCGTACCCGTCATCATAACCCTCAATAAACGTCCACTTCTCACCGAACTTCTGGCGGCTCGTCATATCCGCGTAGTTCCCCGCCCCCTTCGGCGGCGGCCATTGATTGCCCCAGGGATAGACCCCTTCCAGTTTTCCACTCTTATCACTCGGCGTGCCGTTCCCTTCCTTATCCCCAATCCCCACCGCATCGCTCCATTCCGCGTCCGTCGGCAGCCGATACACCTGCCCGGCGGCCAATTCTCCCTCTCCTTGTTCCTTCTTGGTCAGCCACGCGCAAAATGCCTTGGCATCCTCCCAGCTTACCATCGTCACCGGATGCTCCGGCCCATTGCTCACTGGCACGCCCTCCCATTCCACCTTCTTCCACGCAGCATCCACCCCCGGATTGGCAGCGGCATACACCGCATAGTCCTGCACCCGCACGTCCCAAATGCCAAACAGCACCTTCGTCCCCGGCACCGGCGCAAACGCCATCCCCAGACTATTCGTCCAGCGCGCGCCCAGTTGCGGCCCCGCCTTTTGCTTCGCCGCCTCGTCTTTGGCCTTCTGCTCCGCCAAGGCTTTCAGCCGGGCGTCTTCCTCAGCCTTTCTCTTCGCCTCCTCTTCCCGCGCTTTCTGTTCCGCCAACGCCTTTTGTTTCTGCGCTTCCTCGGCTTTCCGCTTTTCCTCCGCCAATGCTGCCGCTTCCGCCTCGGCCTTGCGGCGTGCTTCTTCCTGCGCCTTGGCTTCCTGTTGTGATTTGAGTAACGCCGCCTCCAGCTTGGCTTTCTCTTCGGCCAGTCGTTGCCGCTCGGCTTCCCCCTGCTGTTTGGCCCCCGCCAACCGCTGGGCCTCCGCCGTCTCCCGCGCCAGCTTCTCCGCCGCCTGCTGGTCCGCTGCGGATGATTGCTGCCCGGCTTGCTGCCGCCGTTGCTCCGGCAGGTGTTTGCCAAAGTACCATCCCCCCACCGCCAGCAACGCCAACAGCGCAATGACTCCCGCCCAAAGGAGCGCGGGTCTCCCGACCCGCTTGGCTTTATTAACCTCAGGCACGCCAACCGTTCGCGGAACTTCCGAGACTTCTCCCGCGCCCCCCGGCGGGTCGGAGACCCGCGCTCCTTGGCTGGCTTCCCCGATCTCGGTGGTTCGCGCCGCGATCGTCACCGGCACCGCTTCGGCTCCTGGCGCTAGCTGGTCCAGTTCATCGAGACGCGCCGCCACGGTGGGCGGCAGTTCCGCGCGGGTCGCCGGTATGGTGGCGGGGATGGTTGGGGACGGCTCCGCCGCAATCGTGGCGGGGATTACCTCGGATTGAGAGGCCGGAATGGTAACGGGGATCACCTCAGCGGGCGAGGCCGCCACCGTCGGCGGCGCTGCCAGCGGAATACTCGCAGGCGGGACGCCTGCGCCACTCTTCCCTTCTAACTCCTGACTCCCAGATCCTAACTTCTGCTCTCCCACTTCTGCCTTTTGCCTTCTGCCTTCTGCCTTTTCGATCTGTTCCCAAACGGCTTGAACGGTGGACGGGCGCTTCTCCCGTTCTTTTTCCAAACACGCCATGACCACCGCGCACACCGGCGGCGGCACGTCGTTGGTAATCTCGAACTCCCGCAAGCGCGCCGGGATGGAATCCGGCGCGACCTGAGACACTTGATACGGGATCAGCCCCGCGTAAAACGGCGGCTTGCTGGTCAACAAGTGGTAGAGCGTCGCCCCTAATGCGTACACGTCATCCTCCGGGCGCGGCTTCTTGCCGCACATCTGCTGCGGGCTCATGTACGCCGGCGTGCCGCTAGAATCATGCTTCACCGAAATCCGGCTCAGCGAATCCGAGACCACCGCCGCGATGCCAAAGTCCGCCAGCTTCAACCGCCCGCGCCCGTCCACCATCAGATTGGCGGGCTTCAGGTCGCGGTGGATGACGCCTTCGCCATGGGCGTACGTCAGCGCGTCGCACAGTTGCTTCACCCACGGCACCAGGCTATCCCACGCGAAGACGCCGCCGGGTTGTTCCCAGCAGAGTTGGTGCAGGCTCTTGCCCTCGACGTATTCCATGGAGATGAAGGCGGCCTCGCCCGGCGCCTCATGGAGATCATGGATGCGGACGATATGGGTATGGGTGAGCTCGCGCGCGCACATGGTTTCCTTGCGCAGGCTGGCAAGCGCTTCGACATCGCTCTGGACGAGCGCGGGGACAAACTTGAGCGCGACGCATTTCCCGAAGCGTTCATCCCGCGCCAGCCAAACCATCCCCATGCCGCCCTGCCCCAGCAACCGCTCCAATACAAAGCGCGCCGCCCCGACCTGCTGGCCGGGGACCCATTGCGCGCTGCCGGTAGGGCTTGCCATGGCGGGAGAGTACCGGAAACTGGTCCACGGCGGGAAGGAAAAACAGTAATCAGTGATCAGTAATCAGATTCAAACGGAAGGAAAAACCATGGCAAAACTAGTATCTGGCAAAAAATAAGGAACTGAATTTGCATGTCAACGTGGACTGAGCGCGACGGCTGCCAGTGAAGAGTAATCAGCGATCCCCCCACGCAAGGGAAGTGGGAACGATCCCGAACACGGTGAATGCCGGGCTTTTAGCGCAGCGCAGATACGCGTGAAAAGGTGGCGGAGCAGCACCACCGCCATCACTTTTTGTCAGCCCCAACTGCGGGCAAAGGCTTAATCAGGGCGTCGGCGCGGAGCCATAGATCGGTGGGCACGCCGAGCGCCTGTTTGAGCGCGACATCGCGATCCCAGGGGTTTTTAATATGGCTGATGGTCCACATCTGGCGGCAAGTGAGGCGCAAGGGAAAGAGCCAGGCCGACGCCAACACCGGGATGTTATTGATCGGGAAATCGGTGCCGTAAAGCAACCGGCCTTGGAACTCCGCCCGCCGCAACGCTTCGGGGAAATACCCCTTCTTGTTGATCTGCGTCAGCGAGGAAATATCGGTGTACAGGTTCGGATAGAGCGGCATGAGGCGCGCCAATCGGTCAGTGGCGCGCTCGCCCTGGTACGTGCCGGTGGAGGCGGCGTGCGCGGCAATCACCGTGACCCCCAACCGCAATGGCAGGCGCAGCCGATCCGGATCGGCAAGTTCATCGTGCGATCGGGTGAAGGAATGTTCAAAGCCGGTGTGGGTCAGGAGCGGGAGCTGGAGTTGCACGAGCTTTTGGTAAAAGGGAATCAGCTTCTCGTCCGCCGGATCAATCTCCTGGATGGGCGGCAGCCACTTCACCAGTTTGGCACCATGCGCCTTGGCCCAATCGAGCCGCTCCAGCGCGTCTTTCCGGTACGGGTTGACGCTCGCGCCGAACAGCAGGTTGGTGTACTTGGCGACTTCGCGCGCGACGAATTCGTTGGGGATATACACCTCGGTTTGCGCCAGATCGAGTTCCCCCTGCGCGTTGACAACGCCATCCAACGCCAGCACGACCGCCCAGCCTACGTGGTGACTGGCCGCGATCTGCCCGGACATGCGTTTCATGATCAGCCCATCGCCTTGCGCCTTCAATTCTGCTTCCGTAACCCCGAACGTTTTCAGGTAAAGTCCGAACTTGAAGTTATCCTGCAAGGCTTTGGATACGAAACACCCGCTATCCCCCGCCCCAATGCCAGCCGCATGGCAGTGGACATCAATCATTTTCGTGGCCGGCAACGGTTGCGACGGCAGGATGGGGCCGCAGAACAGAATATGCCGGCAGCCCAACGCACACACGGGCAGCAACACCAGTGCCCATTGCAGCAACCGCACCCAGCGCCGCCGGGGCGACTTGGGAGTGGCTCCCGACTTCATGGAATCCTGTTCAGACATACAGCACGTTCATGGGGTACAAAGGCCGTTTATTGGCTGCGCCCGAACTTTTTCTCAAGTTCGCCGTAGTTCATTTCGATCATCGTGGGGCGGCCGTGCGGGCAGGTGTACGGCATGGCGCATTGACGCAGATCGCGAATCAGATTTTCCAGCTCCGCCCCAGCCAGGAGGTCGTTGGCCTTGACGGCGTGACGACACACAGTCTTGGCGACGGTGTGTTCGCCCAGGCGGACGCTGTTCACCTCGTTGCCGGCGGCCTTCAGCTCATCCACCAATTCGAGTACGAACCGGCGCGGGCTTTCCACGCGCACAAACGGAGGCAAGCCGTCCAGCAGAAAGGTGCGCTCGCCGAATTCGCTCAGGCTCACCCCAAGGCGCGTCAGGGTCGGGAGCAATTCCCGCAGGAAATGCGCGTCGCGGGGCGGCAACTCCACCGTCTCCGCGATCAGGAGGCGCTGCGTGGGGGCCTGCTCCTGGCGCTCCATGCGGTCCAGCATTTGCTCGAACAAGATGCGCTCATGCGCGGCGTGTTGATCCAACAGCACCAGCCCGCGATCTGATTCCAGCACGACGTATAATTTGCCAATCACCCCGACCAACCGCAACGGCACATGCAAGAGCGGAACGGGCTCGCCGGGCGACAGCTTCGGGAGCACGGGTTTCTCAGGAGCGACCGGGGTTTGCGCGGTTGGCACTGGAACCGTTTGGGGTGGCATCACCGAATCGCTTGGGCGGTTGAAGATCGGCTCGGCCTCCACCTGCATCGGCGGTTTACCCGGCGCCGCCAGCGGCGTTTGCACCGGCGGATACGGCCATTGCACCTCGGGTTTGGATAAACTGGGCGCGGTTCCCACCGGCAACTCGGTTTGCTCGGGCACCGGGATGGACGCGGCGGGCTCGGTGGTGGGAGGCACCGCGGCCGACGCAATCAACTCCGGCGTGTGAAAACGCAACAAGGTCTGCCGCACCGCTTGCGCCACCACGGAACGCACGGCACGCTCATGGTGAAACTTCACCTCGCGCTTGGACGGGTGGATATTCACATCCACCAGCGAGGGCGGAATCTCCAGGAACAGGCAACACACGGGAAACCGGCCTTTCATCAGCGCGGTATGGTAGCCTTCCATCAGCGCGGCGTTGATGCCCCGGTTTTCCACCGGGCGGCGGTTGACGAACAGGTGCTGTTCCTCGCGCGTGGCGCGGGAAACGCCCGGCGCGCCCATCAAACCCCAGACGCGCATCTTGGGCGCGGCACTGGGGCCTTCAAGGATTTCCAGGTTGTCCGTATCCGGTTCGGCGGGCGCGGGCAGCGTGCCCGTGTGATCCAGCGCCAACAGCTTGATGTCGCCGCCGTACAAGGCCCGGTGCCGTTCCCGCAACACCGCAAGCAGGTCGCCGCCCTTTACTCCCGGCAATTGCCAGACGAGCCGGCCATCTTTCATGAACGTGAAGGAGATGCCCGGATGCGCCAGCGCAGCCAGCGTGAGATAATGATGGATGTGCGCCGATTCGGTTTCCTCGCTGCGCAGAAACTTGCGACGCGCCGGCAGGTTGAAAAACAATTGCCGCGCCTCAACACAGGTTCCCGGCGGGCTGCCGGCGGCCTTCACCTCCTGTATTTTGCCGCCGTTGACGATAACCTGCGCGCCTTCAGGGGATTGCCCGTCGCGCTCGCGCGTGATGATACTGAACCGGCTGACACTGGCAATGCTGGGCAGAGCCTCACCGCGAAAGCCCATGGTGGTGATGGCATACAGGTCCGACGCCTGCTGAATCTTGCTGGTGGCATGGCGTTCGAGCGAGAGCAGCGCGTCATCGCGGCTCATGCCCAGGCCGTCATCGGTCACCCGGATCAGGCTGCGGC
>JBAXGN010000133.1 GCA_037139415.1 Verrucomicrobiota bacterium
CTTATAGCTTATCTTATGCATGTTTTGAAAACGGCTTTTCCGGGACGGGCTCTAATTAAAGGTAAGCCGACTGAGAAGTCGGCGACACAGCAGGTTTGGAAACCTGCGCTACGATGACAAGGCCGCCTGAGCGATTTGAATGATGCAGTTACAAACTGGAAATGGTATAAGGCGGAAAAACATTCACTGGTCTTGCCGCCGATTTTCCGTTATGTAGTACCCACCCGATACGGAAAGGATTCAATATGTTGATTGTATTTGTTCAGGTACATGTAAAACCGGAAAGCGTAGAGGCGTTTAAACACGCCACGCTCGAAAATGCGCGTAACAGCGTCCAGGAACCTGGCGTCGCCCGCTTTGATGTGGTGCAACAGGCGGATGACCCCACCCGTTTTGTGCTGGTCGAGGCATATCGCAGCGTGGAGGCCACCACCGCCCACAAGGAAACCCGCCATTATCAGGTCTGGCGCGATACCGTCGCCGGCATGATGGCCGAGCCGCGCACCAGTTTGAAATACGGGAACGTGTTTCCGGTGGATGCAGAGTGGTGAGGAGAGCTGGAAAAATCCGAATGCCGAAAACCGAATGCCGAAAGAAATCCGAGATCCGAATGCCGAAAACCGGTAGTAGTCGGGATAACGAAGCTTTAAGGAAACCTATATCAGAGTCTCCTTACCTACGGTTTTGCAATCAGGCTGGCGACCGGAATGTGGTGAGAATATTTTAGACCATGCGATTTGAGATTACATCGGTGCCGAGGATTATTTTTGGTCCGGGCACGTTCAAGGAAGTCGGCGGTATTGCACGGGAGTTTGGCGCGCGCGCGCTGGTGGTGACGGGCGGCGATCCGTCCCGGGTGGGGCAACTGGGTGAACTTCTAAAGTCACATGGCGTGGCCAGTGCCATTTTCTCCCTGAACGGCGAACCCAAAACCACGGATGTGGAGGCGGGCCTCGCCCAGGCGCGGCAGTTGCAGGCCGAGCTGGTGATCAGTTGCGGCGGCGGCAGTGCGATTGACTGCGGAAAGGCGATCGCCGCGATGCTCACCAACGAGGGGGAGCTACTCGATTATTTAGAAGTCATTGGCAAGGGCCGCCCCATCATGTGCCCAGGCGCTCCTTTCATAGCCATCCCCACCACGGCGGGCACCGGTGCCGAACTCACCCGCAACGCCGTGTTGGCCTCGCCGGAACACGGGGTGAAGGTCAGCTTGCGAAGTCCGCTCATGCTTGCACGCGTGGCGCTAGTGGATCCTGAATTAACCCTCAGCCTGCCCCCGGAAATCACGGCAGCTACCGGTCTGGATGCGTTGACCCAACTGATTGAGCCGTACACCTGCAATCGGGCCAATCCCATGACCGATGGGTTATGTCTCGAGGGTTTGCAACGCGCAGCGCGTTCCCTGCGTGAGGTGTTCACGAATGGAACCAACCTGGCCGCCCGTGAAGATATGTGTGCAGCGAGCCTGTTCAGCGGTTTTGCGCTGGCCAATGCCGGCTTGGGCGCGGCCCATGGCTTTGCCGCACCGATTGGCGGACAGTTCCCTGCCCCGCATGGAGCCGTCTGCGCTGCGCTGCTGCCGCAGGTCATGCGCCAAAACCTTATGGCGTTGCGCCAGCGCGCGCCGGGCAGCGATTCATTGGCGCGCTACCAAACGGTGGCCAGAGCGCTAACGGGTAATTCGCAGGCAAAGGCCGAGGATAGCGTGGATTGGGTGAGCGAACTCACCGGGTTCATGCGGATTCCACCACTACGGGTCTATGGCATCCGCCGCGAGGATTTTCCCGGATTAGTGGCAAAGGCCGCCAAGGCGAGCAGCATGAAAGCGAATCCGATCGCGTTAACAGTGGAAGAGTTAACGGGGATTTTAGAACAAGCGTGGCAGTCTAATTGCGGAATTTGGAATGCGGATTGCGGAATGTGATTCAGTTGGCTTCTGGCGTGTAGTGCATGGCGCTGGCGCGCCGTCGCAGATCGGCAAAGGCATCGCTCTCCAATTGATGCACGCGTTGGCGCAATAACCCGAGTTCGCGCCCGGTCTCCTCCAAAGTGCGCGGCCCGTCACCATCCAACCCGAAGCGCAAGCGCAGCAACTGTTGCTCGCGCACACCCAACGTATCCAGCAGGTCAGTGATAAAGGTCGCATCGCTTTGCTGCATGAGTTCGAGATCGGGCGATAGAGTGGTTTCATCCGGAAACAGCTCGCCGGGCAACGCCCCTTCGGTACACTGGTCCTCGGGCGCTGCGTGAATGCCCGACTCCATGGTTTCCCCGGAATTCAGCTCTTTGACCGGCACCTCGCCATCCGCAGAGGACCCACGGTGCTCAATGGGAATGAAGCGTTGGGAATCCTCCGGTTCATGCTGCAACCAACTCTCGGGCAACCGCACCACCCGTGACTGGTTGCTCAGCGCCCGCCGCATGCGCTGCCGAATCCAATGGCCGGCATACGTCGAAAACCGGGCGCCGCGATTCGGGTCATACAGGTCCACCGCCCGCATCAAACCAAGGTTGCCTTCACTGATCAGGTCGCTCAAGGGCAGCCCCATGCCCTGGTAGTTATGGGCGATATGCACGACCAATCGCAGGTTGCATAGAATCATTCGCTCCCGCGCCGCCGGATCGCCGCGCCGCACCCGCAAGGCCACCGACCGTTCGTCCGCCGCCGAAAGCGGGTCTTCCACCAGCGCCTCGCGGATATACAGCCGCAAGACAAAATCACCATCCAGAGTCTCCGGTAATTCCGAAAGTTCTGGTTCCCGGGGAACCTCGACCGACGACGCCGGAGCGGGCGGCACCGACCAGCCAGTTGGCAGAACTCCCGGCGGAACCGGGGGTGGTGCGGAAACATACTGGCTGTCAAAATCGCGAATCATCGGAATACCAATTGTAAAACCGTGGCGAGCAACGCCAGTTGCTTGGGTTCAAGACATTTGAGCCTCGTTCCCTCGGCCCCTACTGGATTTTGGAATCGCTTCATGAGGCCATGTTAGATGTATGGGCCGGGTTGTTTTGGAAGTCCTTTTCGAGCAATTCCAGCGCCTCCATTTGGCGGCGCAGCTCTTCCTGTTCCCGCAGCAGACCGTTCAAGGCTTCGTAGAACAGCCAGTCATCCACCAGCGCGGCGCGGCCCTCGGGGGTGCGCAGCAATTGCTTCAGCTCATGAGCGCCTTCGGCGGTCAAACGGCCTTCTTCCCATTCGGTGAGTAGTTGTTCCACGGATTTCATACGCCAAGTAATCGAAGTTTCTTTTCCGCGCACTCGCGCAACGCGCGGCGCAGCCGGGATAACGCCATCATCACGCTGTCAACGGATTGCTTTAACTCCTCGGACATCCGCTTGGTGGTATGGCCCAAGTCATACTTCATCTGCAACAAGTGCCGGGACCGGTCCGGCAGCGTCTCCAGGCAGTGACACAAGGCCTGACGCCGCGCCAGCCAATAATCCTGATTATCCTCCTGCTCTTTGAAGGCGACCTCGACCAATTCCATCAACTCCTGATCCACGATCACCTTCTCCTTCTGCCGGTCCCGCCAGTAATGGAGGATCAGGTTACGGGCGGTGCCCCGGCACCACTTGGGCAGGTCCTGAATCACGTCGCCACGCGTCAAGGCGTCGGACAGCCGCACCCAGACCTCCTGGAAGATATCCTCGGCGTCCTGCGGATGCCGCACGAAGCCGTTGATAAACGCGTACAGGCTGTGCCGGTGGGCCAGGAACTGCGTTGTTAATGGTCGCGGTTCTTTCATTGTTTTTTTATCAAACCCGTCTCTCCACGGGCTGTGCATTCATAGGTTAGTTCCACCAACTCCCCAAACCTAACAGAAAATTTTGAGAAATCTGCGGTCGCTGGGTCTAAAAATGATAAAAGTCACCTTTTTCGCCATCCGGACCTCCGCTAGCCCACACCACTGGCCGTGCTGCACGGTGCAGAGGCGTCAAAGTCCGAATCAATCGCCCCCGGGGGCGATGATGTATGCACCAGATCCAGTCCACATTCCCGCGCCGATTTCGGCCTGCACGTGGATGGCACTTTTGGAAAAACTCTTCCGATGACAATTTTTTTGTTACGTTTCGGGGGAATCGTGGAAATACTCGGCGAATATGCTTGAGGCAAAGGAACAGGAGCGCTTCATGTGCCTGTGGACGACCGCCCAACCGGCGGTGGCGAACTACGTTCATGCCCTGGTGCACGACCAGGGTGCCGCTAAAGACGTGCTCCAGGAGACCGCGCTGGTCTTATTCCGCCGTTTTCCGGAATACGATGGCACGCGGCCTTTTGTCGCCTGGGCGCTGGGAATAGCCCGGTTTCAAGTGATGGGTTTGCGCCGGAATGAGGCACGCAACCTAGTTGTGTTTGATAACGAGGTGCTGGAAAAATTCACTAAAACCTGGGCGGAGCTTGCACCGACCGTGTCGGATCGCGAGGCATGGTTGCAGGCCTGCCTCGCCCGCCTCGCCGCGCATGCGCGAACCGTGCTGCAGCTAAGGTACGTTGAGGGTTTTAGCGCGGAGGAGATCGCGAAACGTCTTGGCGCCAATGGGCCGGCTGTGCGAGTAACCTTGCAGCGCATCCGCGAACAACTGCGCACCTGTATTGAACGGCAACGACGCCGCGAAGGAGAAATCGCATGAACGATCCGGAAAAACTGATCGCCGACTACCTCGACAATGGCCTCATCGAAAGGGAGCGGGTGGAGCTCAACGCCTGGCTCAAGGCGGATCCGGCCAACCTGCGCCGATTCACAGAAGCCGTCCTGTTTGAGCAGCAAATACGGGCTGCCACCCGGGCCAGCGCGGCCCATCGGGCAGCGGCGGAATTCGCTCCCCAACGGCTGTGGCCGATGATTCCTTCCCGGTTCATCCGCTGGCTATCCTGGCGCCCGCTGGTGGCGGGAGTGGTGCTGGGGATGTTTTGCGCGTCAGTAGCCTGGGCTTATGTGAGTCCCCACGCGCCCAGAGCCGTTAAGCGCCTGCTGCCGCTGGCGAATGCCGGATTTGAGGACGGGGTAGCTCCGTTGCCTAACGGTGTTCCGGTGACCTTTGGGGTTTGGAGCGGAGATTGCGCTGAGGTCGTGGAAGCACAGCAGGGCATTGTGCCCAGGGAAGGGAAGCGCATGTTTCGTTTTTTGCGCTCCAATTCCACACAACCATCCTCCAGCGCACCCCCATATAACGGGAACATCTACCAACTCGTTGATGTGCGCGCCTGGCGGGAAACAATTGCCGGCGGAACTTCCGTGGTCGATTGGTCGGCCTGGTTCAATTACGCGCCCAAAGCTTCGTCGGAAAGGCCTAAGTTTGAGGCGAGCATGTGGGCCTTCGCGGGTGACCCTGCGCTGGTGCAGAAGAACTGGGTGGAGAAGCTGCATCAGGAGTTGGCCTACAGTTCCTGGAACATCGTCGCCGATGATGATCCGCAAAGCTGGCAGCCCATTGCGGGCAGCATGATTGTCCCACCGGATACAGATTTTCTCGTCATCGAGCTGAAGGTCATCCCTCAAAACCCGGTTCCGGTGGATGGGGTGGTCACGTTTGCCGACCACTACGCGGACGATGTGCAGCTGGTGCTGTGCACGAACACGCGGGAGCAGCCGCTGAAGCTAACGAGTCCCCACCGGTGATGGTTTACGAGCGATCAGGAAAAATTCAGCCCGGCACGCAACCATGAAGCGAGCGCCCGGATTGCTGTTGCAAGTTATCGCCACGTCCTGGCGCCCGCAGGGGAAGGAAATGGCACTGTATGGGAAATTAATGATAATCTGACTATGAACTATAAAACGATGCTACACTCGAACCCGCACCTGTGGCCCGGCAAATGCGCCAGCACGTTGGGGATCATGAGAGTCTTCATGCCCATGCTAATCATTTTCGGCCTGGCTCTCCTGCTGGCAAACGCCGCCGAAACCGCTACGACCGCCTCGCCTGCCCCGGCTGGCAGCGCGCCACCGGTGTCTGGGGCGGCGAAGGATTTGCCCATTGACCCTTTCCAGCAAAACGCCCGGCTGGGGCGGGGAATCAACATCCGCAGGATGGAGGAACTGGGGGAAAGCCACTATCGGGCGATCAAGGATGCCGGCTTCCAGCACATCCGCATCCCGCTTTTTCCATTCAAATACATGAAGAGCAAAAGCGGCTTCGACATTCAGCCGGTGTTCTTCTCGCAGCTCGACACAGCGGTACGATGCGCGCTGGCGCATGATTTGATGGTCACCCTGGATTTGCACGAGCATAAGGAGATGCGCAAAGACCCAGTCGGCACCCAGGGAAAATTCCTCGCGGCGTGGCGGCAGATCGCGCCGCATTGCAAAGACTACCCCAGCCAGGTGGTGTTCGAGATCGCGAACGAGCCGCCCATGAGTCCCGAGTTGTGGAATGCGCTGTATCCCCAGGCGCTGAAGATCATCCGCGCCTCGAACCCGTCGCGCACGGTGCTGGTGGGCGCCCCCGTTCGAGGTTGCCACATCCCCTACCTGAAGGATCTCCGCCTGCCCGAGAATGACCGAAACCTCATTGCCACCGTCCATTACTATGATCCCTTCGCCTTCACGCACCAGGGCGTTGCCTTTTCGGAACACTTCAAGGATGTCAGCGGGGTTAATTGGTCGGGCACAGAACAGGAGAAAAAAGCCATCACGGAGGCTTTCGACTTCGCCCAGAAGTGGTCCGAGGAGCATCATTGCCCAATCAACATGGGTGAATTCGGCACCGGCAGCAAGGGAGCCATGGAGGAGCGAATCCGCTGGACGAGCTTCGTGGTGCGGCAGATGGAGGCGCGGCATTGGAGTTGGAGTTTCTTTGAATTCGACCAGCCGGATTTCGGGATTTATGACAAGGCCTCCGGCAAATGGCTGGGCGGCATCCGTGATACGCTGCTGACAGATATGTTTGGAACAAAATGAACAACCTGATGCAAAGGAGAAGAACCACTATGAACAAATCAACCAACGCCCTTAACCGCCGCCACTTCTTCAGTCTCGCAGCGCTGGCACCACTTGTCACCGCTGTGCCATCGCCTGCGCTGACGCCGATCCAGCGCGCCGGCGGCCCCTTCCTCAAGCCCACGCTCAATGTGTATTCCTTCCTCGAGCTGCTGACTGAGAATCAAAAGGACGCCAGCAAGGGCATTGACCTGTTCGGCGTATGCGATTTCTGCGCGAAGCTCAATATTGAGGCGGTGGACCTCACGGGCTACTTTTTTCCCGGCTATCCGAAGGTGCCCGCTGACAGCTATGTGAATCGAATGAAGCGCCACGTGCATGATCGCGGCATCGTCATCAGCGGCACGGGCGTGCGGAATGATTTTGCCACGGCGGACAAGGCGGTGCGTGCGGCGGGCGTGCAACTGACCAGGGAATGGATTGAGGTCGCCGCCCGGCTCGGTGCGCCGGGGATTCGGGTTTTTGCCGGTCCGCAGTTGCCGGTCAAGGACTGGCTGGTTGCCTCTGGCAACGCAAAGCGCGAGGATGTGGAGGCTTGGATGGCCGATGATCTCCGCGCTTGCGCTGAGCACGGCGAAAAGTTCGGGGTCCTCGTTACGGTGCAGAATCACGGCGATTTTCTCAGTACCGGCCCCGAGCACCGCAGCCTCGTCAATCGTGTTAATCACGAATGGTGCGGCGCGATGGTGGACACCGGCAAGTACCTGACCGACGATCCGTATGCCGACATCGCGATGATGGTGCCTTACGCCATGAACTGGCAGATCAAGGAGACCTTGGGCAGCAGTTTAAAATCTCCGCCCACCGACTTCAAGAAGCTTGCGAAAGTCATCCACGACGGCGGTTACCGCGGCTTCCTGCCAATTGAAACGCTCGGAATGGGGCGCAAGAATTACGATCCCTTTGCCGAGGTTGAGAAGGTGCTCGTGGCGATGCGCGAGGCAATTGCGAATACTCATTGAGCGGGTTCCGGAAGATCAGAGCAAAGTGTTGTACTTCGGTGGCTATGACTGCAACTCCGTGCCGTCGCACCACACCGCTTGGATTTACCGGGGTACGCCAGTCATCAAGTGAAGCATGCGCCCAAAGTGTTTTGCGTTTTAGCCATACAGACCTCCGATCGCCGGACTGGCAGCGATGAAGTTATACACCTGCGCCTGTAGCGCTCATGCTTCAGTTCGCTAAACGTCGAACTGACGAAGACCTGAATGACGGGCCAGAAACGGGGGGGGGTGGAGTTATCATGGTTGTCGCCAGCCCCCACCCTACAGCAGTCCCTCCAGATTGTCACGGGTCAGCAACGCCGCGTCCTGCGGCCGTTCCAGGAAGGGGCTGACATCGTCGCAGACTGCTTGCAGATCCAAGGTGGTCAACCGTTCCCGCACCAGTTCTCTCCAGGATGGCGCGTTGTGGCGGCCGACCCCCTGCGTCTGGTCCAGGGCATTTTGCAGCAAAGGCAGGTTCGGAAGCACCGGTGGACGCTGCGAGAGGTACCACACCAGGTCATACCAGTCCCGCCCCTTGGCATATTTACGCGTGATCGCGGCATGGAGTTTTCCCGCCAGGAGCGATGGCTGGTCGTAGTATTGGAGCAGGAAGGTGACATGCCGGGTCACCACCCGGCGTTCGCAGCGCGCCCCCGCCGGCGGCCGCGTGTCGATCTCCAGTTTGATGGCCAGTTTCTCCTCCGGCATCGCCGACAAGCCCGCCTCATGCAGGATGCCGGCCACACGCACCCAACCCGTGTGCACGACTTTGCGGTCGTTCCAAGTCACTTCAGGGATGAACCCGGCCAGCACCAAATCCCGTTTCACCTTGGCCATCCATTCCTTTCCCGCATAACCATCGGCTGACACCAGCGAGAAATCAAGGTCCTCCGAGAAGCGTGGCAGGTTGTGCAAAAAGCGCAGCGCCGTTCCACCGACAAAGGCCAGAGGCCGGAACGCCTCACTTTCGTGAAACGACCGCAACACGAAGGCTTGGAGATATTCCCGGAGCCGGTTCAGAGCTTGTCCCGGATCCGGCACGCCGCGAACCAATGCCAAGGCTTCCTCTTTCATAGTGTCACCGTCCCTTCTTCCGCCTCGGCTGCCAGCCGGAGCCACCGTTGGACCGCCCGGTCGAGGCGCAGGCTCTGAAACCGTTGGGCATAAAGTTGGAGCCGTTCCGCGTCCACCTGCGCAACGTGCTGGTAACGCATCTCATCCAGACGTTCTGAGGTCCACTCCCCCTCGGTCAGATGCCAGTGATCCAGCAAGGCTTTCTCTGGCTCCGCGACCAGGAACTCCTGGCCAGCGACGCCAGTTGACGCAAATCCGAAGAAGCAATCCTGCTTGATGTTGCGATAGTCGAAGACGCCGAAGGGATTCTCGAAACGGCGCGGGACACGCGAAGTTACACTGGTAACCCTGACGACTCGTTCTGGAATCAGGTCATAGTGACCCAGCGCCCACAAGCCGCTGAGGTAGGCCGGCCGGTACAACTGGTTCGCCAGCACGGCAGGAGTCAACGGAACGCGCCGGTAGGTCTCGGAGAGCGTGTACATCCCGCGCCGAAGACCGATGACCTTGCCTTGCTTCATCCAGCGCGAGAGTTGCACCCGGATCGCTTCCCGCCGATCATCAAACGCCTGCGCCAGCAAGGCCAGATCGAAGCACGGCATCGCCCCCGCAAGCTTAACAACATCGTCGTAACTCATATCCGAACGATAGCACTTATGTTATCTATTGCAAATAGAATATGACTTTTTTTAACCATACAGAGCTTCTATCGTCGGACTGGCGGCGATGCGGTTAATTGTCGGTTGACGTCGGCTGAGACGAAGCTGCTGCACGCTTGACATGCCTCGCCATAAGGGGAATACCTTGAACATGTTTCGACCGCATTGGCGGCTTTCTTTGGCAGTATTGTTGGCGATAACCACAGCCTGCGCAGTGGACGTTTCGCCGCTGGGCCAACTTGTCTTTGAAGCGTCCATGCAGGCGGGGTATCGCGATCAGAACGGAAAGTTGGTGGCGGGCACGGAGGTGATGCATTTGGTGCCGCACGCGGGAAAGCTTTACGCCAGCACGAGCCTTTGGATGGAAAAGGATCCGGCTGTGCCCAAGGCGTGCCAGGTGCTGGTGCTGGATTCCCCGAAGGGTCAGTGGCGCGTCGAACGGCAGTTTACCGTCAACAACTTACGGTACGGTAGTTTGAAGGAAGTCACCTTTTCCACCGACGCTCTGGGGCATGCCATCGCCCCCGTGTCGCTGCTATTGGCCGTGCCGGATGTCAGAAGCGGCCCTTTGACAATTTATTGCCGCGAGGACAAGACGGGAGAGTGGTCCGCCTCCGAATTGGGAACCGTCTCAAAATATGCGACAACGCGCGCTATTGGGTTGCACCGCGACCGTGTGACCGGGATTGACCGCGTTTTTGCCGGCACGGACAAGTTGGGAATGATTGGGGGCGTTTATGATCCGGCGGCACCCGGACGCATTCGGTGGGAAAAGCAGGCGGAGTTCCAGACGCCGGAGGGCGAGCGCGTGATGGGCTTCTGCCGTTGCAACGGGGTATTCTACTGTGCAACCTCCCGCCATATCTACCAACGAACCGATGGCACCAGCCCTTCCTGGAAAGAGGTCTATTTTTGCCCCAAGGAAACCAGTCCTTGCGGCATTCGCGGCCTGTCTGCCGTGCCGAAGCCCGGCGGCGGCGGCGAGGTCCTATGGTGCGCCGCCTTGAGCAAGGCGCGCCGATTGGATCCCGCTGACGGGTTCAATGAGACCATCGAATTGGACATCCCAGTCTTTCTAACGGAAAAGTTAGGGGTCAAAGTCACATTTGCCCTCTCGGCGTACAACGAGTTGATGCCTTACGTTGTACCGGGGACGGGTGAGATACAGTGGCTGTTTGGCTTCGAGTGTTGCCATCCGGCGGCCGGCGTCAACTCGCACCCGCGCATCAAAGCGCGCGTGCAGATGAAGGAGAACCCTCGGGCGTACTTTTCCGGGCAAGCGCGCTATTGTATCCGGCACGCGCAAGGGGCCAATATCACCTACGAAGTGGCCGAAGTCACCGATCCGCGCGAGCCGCAACTGGTCTCGACCCGCGTGACCGTCGTATCTCCGTTTCCGGAAGACCATGGCAAAGTGTTGTACTTCGGCGGCTATGACTGCAACTCCGTGCCGTCGCACCACACCGCTTGGATTTACCGGGGTGTGCCGGCCATCAAGTGAAGCGCGCGCCAGAGTGTTTTGCTTTTGAGCCATCCAGACCTTGGGGCCAGGCACGGCAACAGTGAAGCTCGAGAGGAGGGGGACCTGAAAATAGTTGGCCCCGTTACCGAAGACGTCCTGCCGCCCGTTCCCGCTCCAAGTATATTTCACGAGATGCCCCCTGAGCCGATGCGCTGCCAGCCAACAGCACACTGGTGTCCAGGAACAGCGGCAGGTGGCGGCGGAGATTATTGACCTGCAAGCCCGCCATCAGGCTTGGGGACAGCAACAAGCACGATTGCGCGACATGCAGGCACCGCACGCTGGAAATGGCATGTTGAGCCAATCAAGAGTCTAGTTTCCAGGGGCCATTTGACATGGCATTGGCTGCGTGGATCAAAAAGGGGTCAAAAAAACGGTTCAGGCTGGAATAATGACTCGGCCTCCTGACTCTAAACTGCCATTTTCTTGGTCTTCATTTTTCTACCGGTTTCATCTTTCTGCAAGGTTCCATCCCAATTTTACCGGCCTTTTTCCCCTCAAAATATTTTTTGAACTTTTTTGACGGTAGGACCATATTTGTCCTACCCCCTGGTTTAAGCTGTCCCCCGAAATGATGAACATTATGAACACAAAATACGAATTAACGACTATGAATAACAACACTTGGACCCGTCCGGAAAAATTCCTGCTCTTCGTCACCCAGGGTGCTATCGCCCGCGCCATCCCCGCCGCCGAAATCCCGGAGGACGCGGCATCCGCTGCCTTCGACTTCCTCGCCTACCTCGACCGCCGCACCCGCGCCAAACGCTGGATGATCAGTGTCCCTGAATAACCTGCTCTCTCTCGATGCAATCAAAATGGAGCGGTCGAACATGGATTCCTATCGCAGACCGTCCCATTTTTCTATTTTTATGCCGGTTCATTTTTCTGCAAAAGTCTTTGGGGGGCGGATTTCGCGTTTCTGTCTTCGGCCTTTTACGCTTCTCATCTGTGACATCCGCGCAATCTGCGGTCAAAAAAATTCCAAACCCGTACTAGTTTTATCCTGGTTTTCCAGTCCGGACGCTCAATCCAGCCGTTTGCGGAACTTGTGCGAGGCCAGCGCCAGCAGTACAAGCCCCCCAGCCAGCCATGGCTGCGGCTTGCGGCCAGAGCCCGGACCAGGCGGGAATTAGATGCGCGTACAAAATGCGCGAGCATACTTGACTTTTGCGGAGTGCTCACCAAGTCTTCCTCCTTAACATGAAAGCTACGATCAATCGTCGTCGGTTTGTACAATCCGCGCTTGCCTTAAGCGCTGCGCCTTACTTCATTCCAGCTTCCGCCCTCGGCGCCGATGGACGGCCCGCTCCCAGCAACCGTATTGTGATGGGTAGCATCGGCGTGGGCGGTCGCGGCATGGGCAACACCGGTGGCATCATGAATTTCAATGAAGTGCAGATGGTCGCGGTTTGCGACGTGATAAAAGCGCACCGCGATGAAGGTAAAACCATGATTGACCGCAAGAACGGCAATGGAGATTGCAAGGCGTACAATGACTTCCGCGAAATCACCACCCGCTCCGATATTGACGCGGTCATGATCGGCACACCGGATCATTGGCACATGCTCATTTCCATGGATGCCATGCGCCATGGCAAGGATGTGTTCTGCGAAAAACCCGAAACCTTGACAATCCGTGAAGGGCGCGCCCTGGCGGATGCCGTGCGGCGCTATGGCCGGGTGTTTTCCGGGGGCAGCCAGCGGGTCTGGGAAGATTACAACTGGTTCCACCGCATGGTGCGCGGGGGAGCCATCGGCGAGGTGCAGGAGGTATTCGTCAACGTCGGCGGGCCTTCCAAACCTTGCACGCTGCCCGAGCAGCCGATTCCAGAGGGCTTGGACTGGGACATGTGGCTGGGCCCTGCTCCGATGGTGCCGTTCAATTCCGCGCGCCTGAACTTCCGCGCCTGGCGTGATTATTCCGGGGGCAGTACAACCGATTGGGGGGCGCATGGCTTCGGCGGTGCGTTGTTCTGCACGCAACTGCACGAAACCGGCCCGGTGGAAATCATCCCGCCGGATGGCAAGGACGTGAAACACCTCACATACCGTTTTGCCAATGGCATTCGCATCTATCATGGCGGCGGCAAGGGTGGCATCCTCACCATCCGGGGCACCAAGGGAGAAATTTACGATAAGCATTCCAAACAAATCACTCCGCCCAGTATCGTCATTCCCAATTATAAAGGCAAAGGTGGCATTCAGGGAGACTTCCTGCATTGCGTGAAAACCCGGCAACTCCCATTCCGCAACATTGAAGTCGCCCACCGCACCGTCACCGTCTGCCATCTGGGAAACATTGCCTACTGGCTGGGGCGTCCACTCAAATGGGACCCAATCAAAGAAGAGATCCTTGGGGATGAGGAGGCCAACCGCTGGCTCTCGCGGCCCATGCGCGCTCCCTGGCATCTGGCTTGATCCGCACCGAATCACCCTGGCAAATACCACAAACCATTTTACGAAAAGCCAACTATGAACCGCAACCCATTCACGCTCCTGACGGTCCTCTGCTTCATGACGGGATGCCCCTTCCTGCACGCCGCGAAAAACATCAAAGTCCCTGCGCCAACCAATGCGGCGATCGAATTCACCAGCAATGAATCTCCGCAGCAGATGCAGCAGGCCTTCACCCAGGCCATGCAAGCAATTCTCCCTCAACTTGGTTTCCAAGGTGACAATAAGGCACTGGAGGCCCTTGAAGCCATCGTTCACCACGCCGCCCGCCCCAACGCGGAGACCGAGCGTCTGGCCTGTTGCCAAGCGATTGCGGTACTGCTAGGGAGTGAGGCGAGTCGCGACGCGAAATATTGGCTGATGATACTGCTGAATGATGCCGGGAGGGCAGAGGTGGTTCCCGCCCTGGCCAAACTACTGGAAAGCGCGGATGCAGCAGTGGCCGAAATGGCGCGCCGCGCCCTGCAAAAAAACCCGGCCCCCGAAGCCGCCACCGCGTTGCGCGCGGCACTGGCGAAGACCACTGATCCGGTGCGGCAGGCAGCCTTGGCGCTCGCCTTGGGCAAACGGCAGGATACCGCCAGCACCTCCGCCATCACCGCTTTACTGAAGCACAAGGATGAAGCGCTGCTCAATGCCGCGTTAGCCGCCCTTGGCGACCTTGGCACTCCCGAGGCCGCCAAAGCCATTGCCGGTTCCCGTCAAAGTCTGCCCGAGGCGCTCAGGCTCGCGTCCGCCGAAGCATGGCTGAAATGCGCCGAACAGTTTTTGCGCGCCAAGCAAATCAAGGAAGCAGCGGCCATTTATCAGCAACTGTATCAGCCGCAGGAACCGCGCGGCGTGCGTTTGGCGGCCTTGCACGGCACCTTACAGGCCGCCGGGGACAATGCCGGAAAAATGATTCTCGAACTATTGACGGGCACCGACGCCGATGCCCGGACCATCGCCACCGGACAAATCAACGACCTGAGCAGTGCAGGTGCCAAGGCGTTGGTGTCCGGCGTGAACAAACTCCCGATCGCCAGCCAGACGCTGGTGCTGGGCATCCTGGCGACCAAGAGTGAAAAGGCCGCCTTGCCGCTGGCCTTGGAGCTGATTAAAAGCCAGGACGAAACCGCACGGGTTGCGGGTCTGAACGCCCTTGGCTGGCTGGGGGATGGCGGACACGTCCTGTTGCTGCTGCAAGCGCTGGCCACCCAAGGCGACTCCGCCACCGAGGCGCGGGCCACCTTGACGCGCATTGTCGGTACCGGGGTGAACGAAAGCATTACGGACGCCATGAAACAAGCGAAGGATGCCAAGTTGAAGGCCGTTTTAATCGAAGTCTTAGAGGCACGTGGTGCCACCACCGCCGTGACGGCGTTGCTGACGGAAACCGTGAGTGAAGATGCCACCCTGCGCCGATCCGCGTTCAAGGCACTGGGAAAACTAGCCATGCCCGAAAACCTCCCCGACATGGTCAAAGGACTGGTCAAGACCAAACCCGGAGGAGAGCGTGATGAGGCGGAAAAAGCCATCGCCATGACTTCTGCACGTGTCCCGGAAAAGGAAAAACAGGCCGAAGCCGTCCTGCAATCGCTCGCCACCGCCGATCCTGCCGAAAAATTGGCGCTCCTGCCGGTGTTAGGCCGCATTGGCGGTGCCAAAGCGTTTGACGCCATCAAATCCGCCGTGGCTGGCAGTGATAACGCCACCGTGGAAGCCGGACTCAAAGCGCTGAATAACCTGCCTGACGCCACAGATGAAATTGCGGATCAACTCTTGATGTTCGTGAAAAAGGCCCAGAAACCGGCCGAACGCAAAAATGCGCTGCGCGCCTATATCCGGGTCGTTTCACTGCCCGACGGCTTTTCCGACAAGCAACGGTTGCAGAAACTTAAACTCGCCATGGAATTGGCGGACCAGGATGCCGAACGAAACTTTGTATTGGAGCGATTGGTGGATGTGAAAACCATGGAAGCCATGCGTTATGCGGCGCAGTTCCTGGAGACCCCTGCCCTGGCAAATCGTGCCGCCAATACCGTCATGGACATCTCCCGCGAGCGAAATCTGCGCAACAACCGGGCGGAGATTGATCAACTTCTGAACAGAATTATCACGAACTCGAAAGAGAAAAACATCGTGGAACGCGCGAAACGGCGCCTGACGGAAAAATAATATCCATCCCGTCAAAGTCCAACCTGCTATGTCTGGCTGATGCTGGCCGTGCCCACCAGCAGCAACGCCAGCATTAACGCAGCCAGCGCGCCCCAAAATAGTTCCTTGCGGAATATATCTTCAAACGTCATATACTCTTGTATCACACATTGGGATTTTTTCCAAATAAAAATCCGCGAGCTTGTTTATTTTGGTTGCCCGCCAGCTTTTTTCTTTGATTTTTGAGCCTTGGGCCGTTCGCCGATATCGGCACGATTGGGATCCATGTTTTGTAAATCCTCGGCAGATGGACCACCGCCAAACTGTTTCCAATACAATTCTTTGAACGGGTTGATCTTGGGACCGACCGCTGCCTCGTTCACCAACAGCGGCTGGACGGAATTCCACCATTTCTGGTACTCGACGTCCAACTCCTTCACCACCTCTGGATGATCGGCGGCAAGGTTGTTTTTCTCCCCATAATCCGCCTTGAGATCAAACAGTTCCCACGCTTTCGTACCATCCGCATTGGCACAAACCAAGCTGTACCGGCTGTTGCGGACGCGGCAACGGGAATACTGTGCCCCGGCCACCTGCCCTTTGGCCCATCGCCCCACATGGGTAAAAAGGTAGCGCTCCGGCCAGTCGGCATTCGGGTTCTTCAGCAAGGGTGCCAGGCTGCGGCCATCCAATTGTGCCGCGATCTCGGCGGGGACATTCGCCCCGGTGATTTCCGCCAGGGTTGGGAAGAAATCAATGTGCGCCGCCAGCTTATCCACGTCGCCGGGCTTCAGGGTACCCGGCCAGCGCCAGAACGAGGACGCTCGCGTGCCACCCTCCCATGGCGTGCCTTTTTGTCCGTGCATGCCCGCGTTCCAAACCTGGCAGCCGGCGGTCCCGCCATTATCGTTCATGAAAATCACCAGCGTATCGCGTTCAATATCCCATTCCTTAAGCTGAGCCAAGAGCCGCCCCACATTGTCATCCAGATTGGCCAGCATGTTGAAAAACTTGGCTGCATTTCCAGGGGCCTTGCCTGCATAAAGTGTCTCATATCCGGGCGGCTCCTGGAGCGGCGCGTGCGGCACGTTGGTGGGCAGATAGCAGAAGAACCGCTTCTTGCCTTTGACCGACTTGATCCAACTCATGGCCTGTTTAAAGAAGACGTCGGTGCAATACCCTTTGGTCTTTTCAAACTTCCCATTGTGAAGAATCGCGGGGTCCAGATACCTGTTCCCCGGCGCATCGCCGCAGGAGCCGGGATATGTCTGCCCAATCCCGCCGCCGCCATGAATGAATACCTCATCGAATCCCCGCTGTCCCGGTTGATATTCGGCTTCATCGCCCAAGTGCCACTTGCCAAAGATTCCGGTGGTGAATCCGGCAGACTTGAGGATTTGAGCAATCGTGGTGGTCTTCAGGCTCATGCGTTCCCGTTCAAAAATGGTATGGGTGACGCCGTTCTTGAACTCGTGCTGTCCGGAAAACAGGGCGCTGCGGGTGGGTGCGCACGTAGGACTGACGTGGAAATCCGTGAACCGCACACTTTCCCCATGCAAACGATCCAGATTGGGTGTTTTCAGGATGGGATTTCCGTGGCACGACAAATCACCATAGCCCTGGTCATCGGACAACAGGAAAATGATGTTGGGCTGTTTATCGCTGAAAGGCTCAGCGGCACCGATAGGGGCAACCAACAACGACCAGGTAATTAGCAACAATAGTTTATTCATACTGTTATCGTCTTTCCGAGAGAACCGGATCAGGAGGCGCAGGGCCTTGATCATGCCCAGCATCTACACCGTATCCGATTTGCCTCAAGGATATATTCTGGTGCGATAGTGCCCCATCAGCGTAATTACGCAAGCCCGGAGCGGTGGGATTCCAATACGCATCGAATGCGCGGCGTGGCGAGTTGTTCGAATTTTGGCCTTGCGGCGAAGCGGCGCTACGCTACACTACGCACCGCGAAAAAATATGGAATTAACTCCTGAGCAGCGGCAGAAGTTCCTGAAAGGCATCTACCAGCGCTTGGCCGACAAACCACTTAAGCCTGGCAATCCTTTCTATGAACCGATTTATGAAAAGGCGGGCGTGGAAGATCCCGTGGCGCTGATGCGGCAGCATATCGACTTGAACGATACCGAAAGTCTCCAGATGTTCTCCGGTTTTCGCGGCTCGGGCAAAACGACAGAGTTATTCCGTCTCAAGAGGGACCTTGAAGCCCAAGGCTACGTGGTGCTTTACGGCGATGCCCTGAAATATCTCAATCCCTCCCAGGAAATCGACATTTCAGACCTACTCATCGTTCTGGCCGGTACGTTCAGCGATGCGCTGAATGATATGAAGATTGCGGATATTGGTACCGATGACTATTGGAATCGGTTAGTCAATTATCTAACTACTACAAATGTGGTGTTGGATGAAGTTGGTTTGAAAGCTGGCGCAGATTTCAAACTCAAGCTCAGCACTACCCCTACGTTTCGCCAGCTTCTTCAAGAAAAGCTGGCTCATCGCATCGGCGAACTCAAGCGGGATGTAGATCGCTTTTTCGAGGATGGGGTCAAGGCCATCCGCGCCAAACTGGGCGAGCGGATCGCCGGAGTGGTTTTTCTATTCGACCAACTGGAGCAAATCCGCGGTACGCTTTCAAACGAGCAGTCGGTCATTCACAGCGTCGAACGCCTTTTTGCCCAGCACCAGAAGTTGATGCAGATTCCCTATGTTCACATGGTCTATACCGTGCCGCCTTGGCTTAAGTTTACTTTCCCAGGCATGGGACGCATTGTCATGCTCCCCAGCATCCGCCAATGGAACAATGACGAACAGCGCACACCTTACCTGCCTGGCAGGGAAGCCTTGCAGTCTCTGGTGCATCGGCGTTTTGGCGACACTGATTTTCAAACTTTCTTTGATGGGGACGGCCCCGAACATCCGCTCGCCGACCGTCTGATCGCTGTTTGCGGCGGGCATTTTCGGGATCTGCTGCTATTGCTCCGCGAGACGGTGCTACGCGCCAAAGCCCTGCCAGTAACTACGGAGGAAATTCAAAGCGCCATTGCTGCCGTTCGCAGTAACTTTCTGCCCATTGCCATAGACGATGCCAAGTGGCTTGATCAGATTGAGCGCGTGCGCGGGACCGCCCTGCCAACAACCATGCCGAGTGATGTCAACCGTCTCACTCGTTTTCTGGACACTCATTTCGTCCTCTACTTTGCCAATGGCACCGAGTGGTACGACATTCATCCGCTCATCCGGGAGGAAGTTGCGGCCATTGTCAAACGGGAAGCGGGCAAACCCGGCCAGCTCACCACATGAGTGACGCTCCCCAGGCGCGCTGGGAAGCTCTGGCCCGGCGCTACGATCTGCCCAGCCAACCGGAGTGGCAAAAACTCCTCAACCACTTCGATCTTTCAGAGGGGTTTGCCTTGCTCGTCTTGCTGGTGCCGGAGGCTGACGCCGCTGCGCTATGCCAGCGGGAGTTGGAGAAACAACTGCAGCGCGAAGGTCGGCAACTCACCGCTTTAAAACTGCTGACGCCGGATGATCTACGGCAACTCCCCAATCGCCTTCTTGCTGAACACCCGTCGGTGGACACCGGCTGCCTCTGGATGGCGGCGGTGGAACCCGACTATTACAAGACCTCTGCCAAATGGCGGGAAGCTTGGCAGGAAGCCCTTGCGCGCCTCAACGCCCAGCGCAATCCTCTCCGGCGGCAATTCAACTGTTCGCTCGTGTTTGTCGGTGCGCCTTGGTTCCAAGAAGTCCTGCGCGAGATCGCCCCTGACCTTTGGTCGGTGCGTACCCTCGTCATTCGCATTGAAGCTGCACCACAGCCCGCTGACCAGCGGTCAGGTACTGAGGCGGTGGCCCGACCTGAGTTCGTGGAGGAATTCGGTGGCGGCGACCCCCAGTTTGCCCTGCAAGAATCCGGGAAATTGCGCGGAGTGCCCGGCAAAGAACTCTCCCTTGCCCGCTTGCTCCACCGCGCGGCTGCTGGTTTTGCGGGCCGTGATGATTGGCGGGCAGCGGAGAAATTGTACACCGAAGCCCTCGAACTCAAACAACGTGCCAGCGCTCCTGCGGCTAGCCTGTTTGCCACATTTCATGAGCTTGCCTGGACTTGCCAGGTATTGGGTCACACCCATCAGTCGATGACGTATGCCGAACAAGCTCTGAAGATCGCTCTCGATATCGGCGACTTGCATCTCAAAGGTATCGCTCTCGGTAATCTCGGTCTTGCCCATGCTGCATTGGGCGATGCACGGAAGGCCATCGAGTTTTACGAGCAACACTTGAAAATCGCCCGTGAGATTGATGATCGACGTGGCGAAGGCACTGATCTCAATAATCTTGGCCTCGCCTATGCCACCTTGGGTGATGCACGGAAAGCCATCGAGTTTTACGAGCAACACTTAAAGATATCCCGCGAGATTAGCGACCGGAACGGCGAAGGCACCGCCCTCAATAATCTAGGTAATGCTTACGCCGATTTGGGCGACGCACGGAAGGCCATTGAGTTTCACGAGCAAGCGTTGGTCATCGCCCGCGAGATTGGCGATCGGCGCGGCGAAGGCAGCGCCATCGGCAATCTTGGCAACGCCTATTACACCTTGGGCTATGCGCACAAGGCGATCGAGTGTTACGGGCGGCAATTGATCATCGTTCGTGAGATTGGCGACCGTCGTGGCGAAGGCACCGCGCTCGGCAATAACGGCAGCGCCTACCTTGCCTTGGGTGATGTACGTAAAGCCATTGAATATTACGAAAAGTCTTTGGATATTAAACACGAGATTGGTGACCGAAACGGCGAAGGCATTGCCCTGTGGAATTCCGCGCTGGCCTTTGAACAATTGGGTAACCGTGCGGAAGCTATCTCCCGTGCTGAGGCCGCGCTGAAGATCTTCGAGGCTATTGAAGATCCCAATGCCGCCAAGGTCCGCGCCCAGTTGGCCCAATGGCGCAGCTCTATTTCGTCAAAAACAGCCCGGGCGCAAACGGACGCGGGTCCACTCCCATGATGCGCTGACCTTGAATCCGTCAAGGTGAGACTTCCCCGAACCAACGACTTTCGTTCTTTGAACCCATGAACCTGCAAGCGAGGGTTCGTGGGCAGACTTCCCCGAACAGAAGAATTTCGCTCTTTGAACCCATGAACCTGGAAGGGGAGGATGGGGAGTTGTTACGGTGGGAAGTCAGGTTTCGATGTCACTGTTAAGTGAGCAGCGCGGGTAAATGCACTATTATGGTCGCCAGCAGACCGTTAATAGTTCCCGTTTTTTAAAGCGACAAATAGCGGCACTCGCGCTAAGGTGCCTGCCAAGTCGCCACAGCAGCGCATCAGGAGAATCAATGTATGCCAATTTATGACAACAACCGAGCCCTGAAAATCGCCGAGGAGCAAATCGAGGCGACCCGGAAATTGTACCTCGCGGGATTGGGTTTAACCGAAGTGCCGGTTTCGGTGGGACAACTGACCCAGCTCAAGGACCTCTACCTGGCCGGCAACCAATTGACGGTCTTGCCGGACGCCCTCGCCCAGCTCATCCAACTCCAGACGCTCTCCCTCTCTGGCAACCAACTGACTGGCTGGCTGGCCTGAAGTACTCGGCCGGCTTGGCCAACTCCAGCACCTCTACCTCTATGGCAATCTGCTGAGGACTTTACCGGAAACATTCGGCCAACTCACCCGACTGCATACCCTTGATCTCTCCGCCAACCAACTGGACGTCTGCCCAACAGCCATCGGCGAACTAGCCCAACTCCAGACCCTCGACCTCTCCGAAAACCAACTGACCTCGTTGCCCGAAGCACTCGGCCAACTCAGCCAACTCCAATACCTCGACCTCGCTGGTAATCGCCTGACCGCCTTGCCGAAGAGTCTGCGCCAGCTCAGAAAACTCGAAGGGCTTTACCTGCATGATAATCCTGCGCTCGGCCTCCCCCCGGAGGTGCTCGGCCCCACATTCAAACAGGTTGTCACCGACAAATTAAAACCCGCCAATCCGACCGGCATTCTGGATCATTATTTCCGCTTGCACGGCGATAATGGCAGTCATTAAGCCAAATCATGGCGCGGGAAACAGCCCGGGTGCAAACGGGCGCGGGTCCACTTCCATGAATTGCGGGCGCTGAAAACGCGTCTTCATCGCAAACGGCACAGTGCAATCAAAAATCGTTTTACAGCCGGTGCCAGGCTCCCGAATGGACGGACTAAACTCCGGCGATTGGGAGGGATCCAGCGGATGGCAGCGCACCCCCGGAATAAACACGGTGCTGGCGTCGCCCTGGTAACGGGTCGTCATGGCCCACAGGACATCGTTGCTGTCGAATAAATCCACGTCTTCATCCACGAGGATGACGTGTTTGAGTTCGGAGAATGCCGCAAACGCCAGGAGTGCCGCTTGGCGCTGGCGACCCTCGTCGGCAGCCGACGCCTTCTTGAATTGCAGCACGGCCAAATATTTGCCGCCACCCGCCGAGTGGGCATAGACATTGAGCAACCGGCCCGGCATCGCTGCCTCCACCAGACGCAAAATACTGGCCTCGGTGGGGATGCCGCACAGGTTGACATGCTCTTCTCCCGGTCCCACCAGCGTTTGCAGAATGGGGTTTCGGCGATGGGTGACCGCCTTGACCTTGATCACCGGCAGGGCTGACTGTGCTTTGCCATTATATCCCGGGAATTCGGGCATGGCATAGCCGGTGCCGGTATTCTGATCCTCGCACACCCGTACGTTTGGCAGAATCTCCCCTTCGATCACAATTTCCGCACGTGCCAGCGCCTTTTGACGAACCGTCAAGCCATCCACCAATTCCACCGGGTGCCCACGCAACGCGCCGGCAATGGTCAATTCATTGAACCCCAGCGGAGTGGTGGGCGCTTCAAAACAGGCGGCGACGTAAATGGCCGGGTCCAAACCCATGTTAATCGTCACGGGCAACGGTTGGCCGGCAGCCTCCGCCTTCTGGCGGAATGCGTCAATGTGGCGTCCCGGCACGAAATAAATGGAAAGTTCATCGCGACTCTGCACACATAGACGGTGAATGGTCACATCCGTATCGCCCGTGACCGGATCACTGCCCAACACGAGGCCCAGGTTAAAATATGGCCCGGCGTCCGCCTCGGTATTGGTGGGCGCTGGCAACAATCGGCGCAGGTCAAAACCGGGGTCGGTGGCCCGATGCACCACTTCCTGGCAAGATGCCTGCGCCGCCGCAACCTGGATGGGTTCGATGGGCCGCGACACCGCGGCATTCAAATGAAAGGCGAGCCGATCTGGAGGAACCCCCAGCAACAACGCGACCCGCTCGCGGCTGGCCATGAGTCCCACCAACACCCGGACATCTTCGTAGCCTTTGACGCGATTGAAGATCATCGCCGGTCCCACCCGCGTGGGACGTGGCACGGTGCCGCCCGCGCCGATGATCTTGTACACCCCGGCCAATTCGGCATGAGCATCCACCGGTTGGTCAGTCGAAATCAACTGGCCTGGATATTTTTCCAACCGGACCAATGCCGAACGCAGATCCACAATGCCACTATCTGCCTGATTTGGATGCGATAAATTCATGGCGTATTCCAGATGGGTTTGGGGCAATTAAGCAAGCCTATTTGCGTGCGATAGCGCTGATTTTTCCTGATTCGGCCAATCTTTTTGGGATGCGCCGTGATCCCAGTTCCAAAAAAAAGCCGGGTGATTAAACCCGGCTTTGTGTTGGTGTGCATTCCGCGTCGCTGGACGCGTAAATCTTAGGCTAGAGCCCGTCCCGAAGCAGAATAAGCAATAGCCACTGCGACGGTTGGGATTT
>JBAXGN010000134.1 GCA_037139415.1 Verrucomicrobiota bacterium
AATACCAGAGCGCCACGGTGACGATTACTGTCACCATGACCACCACGGCCAAATGCTGTTGTTTTTCTTTTGAAAGTTTCATCGCGTTAAGATTATCGCGCAAGATCCTCAAACTGGCACTCCAACACAAACATCACAAACGACTTGTTCGGGTCGTTAATATCCACCTTTGGTGGTGACAGCTCCAGCAGGCTGATCCCCTTGGAACGGTCAAGCGCCTTGGCAAAATAGGGAAAAGCGGTCATTGCTTCCAACATTTGTTTGTAATTGGCGTCCTGCACTTTGCCAAAATCCTTGGCGGTAATGGTCAGTTTGTCCTTTTCAATCACACAGGCCGGACGGCCAACGGTAACTACCCCAGTACTGTTGGTGGTTGTTTTGGTCGCCGCCGAGGGTGTGTAGCTTTGATCTGTGACCAAGCGGGTCACTTGGATATTATTGACGTTGGTCATGAGTTGGGAAAACGCGTTAAGGCGTGTGGCCCACAGAATCCTGGTCTGCGCCAACTCTTTGAGGGCCTTAAGCCTTCGCTCCGAGTCAGCGATCTGCCCCTTGTTCGCAACCACTTGGTCAAACTTGGGCTTCAGTCTTTTCCACTCCTGCTCTTTGGCGTCCAGTGCATTTTCCAAATGCATGATGCTGAACTGCAACTGGCCAATATAAGCGCCCACAAGGAAAACCACGATCACCGCACCCCAGATTGCCTTCTTGATTGGGTCTTTGCGGCGCAGTTCCTCCGCCGCCTGCACTTCCGCCAGTAAATTTATGCGAATTGCCATAGTGTCAATCCCGGTTAAAAGCTAAAACGAGCACGCCGCCGCCCCCAACGCAATCGCAAGTTGCGAAGCGGATTGTTCAAGTTCCGCCATCTGTTGGGGTGGCAAGGCCATGTGATAGCAGGTGGTTGGATTCCACCCTTTACACGGCACCATCAGTTCATTCTGCAATGATTGCAAGATAAACTCGGATTTGGCAGGCGCTCCGCTCACGAACACTTGGCCCACCGTCTTGTCATACTGATGCTCAAAAAAGTCGATCGAAGCCCGCAGTTCCCGCCCCAATGGCACCATGAGCGGTTCAAGATTCGATTGCACCTCCGCCGCCATGCCAACCTTGATGCCTTCGGCCTCAGCATAGGTGATCCCCATGGATTCCGCCAATCCCGCAGTCATTTTATCTCCGCCAATGCCAACCACGCGATTCAAGGCCAAATCCCCTTCGGAGATAATGGAAATGGTGGAGTTTTTGAATCCCAAGTCCACCAACGCAAATACTTCACCGCGAAAAATATCGCCTTGCGCCATTTCAAAGGCGTTCACCGGACCGATCAGCCCCGGCACAATTTGATCCGGAATCAGTCCGGCCGCCTTGATTGCCATCTGCAAATCATTCACCAATTGTTGTTTGGCTCCACCGACAAGCACTTTCACTTTGGAACTGCCAACCGGTTTCTTTTCGCCATCCGGCACTCTGTTATCTTTGGTGGGTAACACAAAGCAATCAAAGGCGTGCCCAGGCAATTCTTGCTGGAGAAAGGCTTTAGGGTTGGCCTTAAGCATGAGGCGAAGATCAGCCACCGGTACTGGCGGCATTTCGGCTTGGCGCAAGATGGAATCCGTCACTCCCAAAGCCAGCGTGATCGGTTTGACCCGCGCACCCAAGGCTTGCGTGACCATTTTCAAATGCTCGGTCAACAAGTCTGGCGAGATGCTTTTCTCGTATATTGGCGCATCATGAATGGTGAATCCGGCCAAACTAAACCCCTCACCTCGGCGTTGCAGATACACCGCCTTGGTGGTTCGTCCTCCAAGATCAATCGCCACGATTTGATCCCGCTTTTTGGCCGAACGTGTTAAAAAGGGCAAACCCATGGGGGTATAGGTACCAGAGAAAGAGCAACTTGACAAGTGGCAAAACGCACTTTTTTTAGAGTGCTCCTCCCGGGGGAATTGACTTTGGCATTCCCCCTGTGAACCCAAATCGTTAGCGATCCGATGCGAATGCGGCGCACGAGTGGTTCTCAGCCTGCCTAAAACGCCTACTTTGAACCGCATGAAATCATGTGGCATCCCGATTTTCGTCAGGGATTTTGTTAAAAAAACCTTTCAGTCCGGGCTTTCCTTTATGGATTGTCCTAGTATGATAGCAGCCAATGTTTATTGACGAAGTCAAAGTTTATGCGCGCGCCGGACACGGCGGCAAGGGTTGTGTGGCGTTTCTACGCGAAACCGACCGAGCCAAGGGCGGCCCGAGCGGCGGTAACGGTGGGCACGGGGGAGACGTCATTCTGGAAGCCGATCACGACTTGAACAATTTGATCGCCCAGTATTACAAACCGAGGTTGATCGCCGAATGTGGCGAACCTGGAATGGGCAAAGGCATGGATGGGGCGGGGGGCAAGGACTTAATCATAAAGGTGCCTTGCGGAACAGTGGTCTGGAGGTTGCCAGACCTGCCCGACGAATCTGTGGCGACCGAATCATCCGATGATGAAGCCGATCCCCCAATGTCCACCCTGCGTTCCATCACCGGCACCCGTCCGGTCATCCGACATTCCGGGAGTATGCAGGCGATGGAAATTAACCTATCGGAGGAAGAAGCTCAGGAAAAATCGCCCTTTGAGGTCTCCAAGACAGCCCAAGGCACACTGGTGGCCGATTTGACCCAGCATGGTCAACGATTCACCCTCTGCAAGGGGGGCCGCGGCGGATTGGGTAATCGAAATTTCGCAACGGCGGCACGCCAGGCACCCCGGTTCGCCCAACCCGGCGAACCCGGCACCGAAGGGAATTTCGTTTTTGAACTGCGCATCCTGGCCGAAATTGGCCTGGTCGGTTATCCCAATGCCGGCAAATCCACGCTGTTGACTGCCATCAGCAAGGCGCGGCCCAAGGTTGCACCCTACCCTTTCACCACGCTGCATCCCCAGATTGGCATTGTGGAATATGAGGATTTCCATCGTTTAACGGTGTGCGATGTGCCCGGGTTGATCGAGGGCGCGCATCGCAACGTCGGCTTGGGGCACGCCTTCCTGCGGCACATCCAGCGGTGCAAAGTCCTGGTCATCCTGCTGGATATGTCCGGTATGGACGCCCGTGAGCCCTGGGACGACTACACCAAACTGCTGAAGGAATTGGAACTCTACGATGAAACCATGCTGGAAAAACCCCGGCTGGTGTTGGCCAACAAAATGGACGAGCCAACCGCCGAGGCAAAGTTAAAGCAGTTCAAACGGAAAGTGCGCAAAATCCCGGTTTTACCCATCTCCGCGGCCTTTGGTGAAGGGGTGGAAAAATTCAAACAGACCATTCGCGACGCCGTGGCGGAGCAGGAAAGCCAAGCGTAACGTCTCCCGCGATACATCATGGCGAGGCGACTTTCCATGCGGCAGCCGTTCTGAAGCGCGGAATTTCTTCCATTTCTTTATGGCGCATCCGGAGCCGGGGTGCTTAAAGTAGGCGCATGCTTAAAGCCGGAATAATTGGTTTGCCAAACGTCGGGAAGTCCACGTTATTTAACGCGGTCATTCGCGCGCACAAGGCGGCGGCGGAGAACTACCCGTTTTGCACCATTGAACCCAATCTGGGCGTAGTGGCGGTGCCTGAACCACGCCTGGAACCGTTGGCGAAAATCGCCAAAGTTGCCACCACGATTCCGGCGACCTTCGAGTTTGTGGATATCGCCGGCCTGGTCAAGGGGGCCTCGAAAGGGGAAGGGCTGGGCAACAAATTCCTCAGCCACATTCGCGAAGTGGACGCCCTGGTGCATGTGGTGCGGTGTTTTGAAGACCCGGATATCAGCCACGTCACCGGCAGCGTGGACCCGGTTCGCGACATTGAAATCGTGCTGATGGAATTGATCATTGCGGACCTGGAATCCCTGCGCAAACATCACGAGAAAATTTCCAAGGATGTGAAGCGAATGGACAAGCACGCCCTGGTGGAGGAAGGCATCCTGAAAAGACTTGAAGCGCACCTGAACACCGGCAAGCCGGCCAACACCCTGAATCTTTGCCCGGAGGAACGGGCCATCTCACGCCATTTCTTCCTGCTCTCGGACAAACCCAACCTCTTCGCCGCCAACATCAAGGACGGTGACCTGGCCTCCGCCGACGCCAATCCATACGTGCAACAAGTCCGGGCTTACGCGCAAACACATCACGGCTGTGAAACCGTGGTGCTCTGCGCCCAATTGGAAAGCGACTTGATGGACCTGACGTCCGACGAGGTGAAAGAGTACCTGAAAGAGATGGGCGTTAAAGACGCTGGCAGCGGCGCATTAATCAGAGCGGCCTATCACCTGCTGGGGCTGCGCACCTTTTTCACCTTCAACGAAAAAGAAGTGCGGGCCTGGACCATCCATGCCGGGGACACCGCGCCGAAGGCTGCGGGCGTCATTCACACCGATTTTGAAAAAGGCTTCATCAAAGCCGAAGTGGTGCTGTGCGATCACCTGATCAAAGCCGGTTCCGTGCATCACGCGCGGGAAACCGGCCATTACCGGATTGAAGGCAAGGATTATGTGGTGCGGGATGGGGATGTCATCCTGTTCAGATTCCAGAATTAAGTTCGCAAACGCAGAATGACGTCCGAACGGGTGCTTTCCACATTCGGGCTCATCGCCTCACCTTGTGCAAAAAATGGGCGCGGTTTTTCCAGTCCGCCTTGCCGCCACATTACCAGATTAACGCCAGCGCAAACGATAGAACCCAGCCTGAAAGTCGGCAGGGGTAACCACACCTTGGTAAGCGCCAGAAGTCACCTCATGAATTTCCGCCGGAACCGCCGTCCAATTCCGTAAATCCACGCTGAACTCCAACACAAAAGTCTCCCCGGCGGGCCCCGTCCAGTTGAGCGCAACCCCGGACACCATCGGCGCGGGTGCAAATTGGACGACTTTTGGTGAAGCCGGGGCAGCAACGAAACGGATGCCATCAAAACGGAGGTTGGCGAGTGCAGCCTTGCCAAGCGGTACTGGCGCATTGCCATAGATGGCCCCCCCCTGATTAATGAAGGTACCCGCCTGAATGGTTCCCTGATTGGTCAACACACCACCCGCATTCAAACTCAACGTCCCCTGCACCACCATGGTGGCGGCGGGGTTGTTCAACGATAGAGCGCCGAACACGTTCAGTGATCCACTATTTGTTAATGAGTGATCGCTCGTCAGGCTGCCACTGGGGCGAATGGTCAAGGTGCCCGGGCCAGTCACCTGGCTGGAATCCAGCAGTACCAAGTTAGCGCCCAGCGAAGCGCTTCCCTGCACCCATAACCGATTGGCACTGCGAATCTGCATCAAGCCCGCGCCACGAATTACGGCGTTGTCGAGCAAAACAAACTCACGGGAGAGGGAATTATTAAAAGTGAATGACGCGCCGCTTTCCAATTCCACCACGCCAGCCAGAGTTATGGCGCAATACGTGGCGGCTTGGAACACGGCATTGGTGCGCACCCACAACTTCCCTTGCACCGGGATATTCATGGGGGAGTGCATTTGGGCGGGAGTGAACCCAACTCCCATGGCATCCACCCGAAGCAACCCCGCGTGATACAAACTGCTGCCCACGCCTCCGCCCAGCGCGGTATCCACCGTACCGCTATTCATTTGAATGCCACCGTAGTTCACCACCGGCTTGGTTAAATTAATCCGGGAATAATTGCCAACGGAAATTCTCCCCTGCCGGATTTCCACAGGCATTCCCAAAGATTTATAGGAACTTTGGGTCAGGGTGACATTGGTGTGGTTCAGCACCAAGCCCAGCACCGAAGGATTAACATCCAAACTCACCGAATAGGCGAGGGGCATGGCGGAATCCAGCATCGCCACATTCGTCGCCGCCGGGGCAAAGACAGCAGACCACGGCCCAGTGCTCCAGTTGCCATCGCTACCAATCCAACGGTCGGGCCACAAATTGACGTTATTGGTCACGGTAACGGGGATATTCCAGGTTTCCGCCAATCCATTTTGAGTCACCGCCCGCAACGTGAGAAGGTAACTGCCCGCAGCATCGTGCATCGGATTCACATAAAGCAGGGTCGAGCCAATCCAATTCGTCCCGGTATTGGTGAACTGCATCGTCCCGAGGGAAGCAAAGGTCGGCGGTGGATTGGTGGGATCGAAACCCAACCAGGTGATAGGGCCATTGGTGGTGATGACCTGAACCGACAAATTGGTATTGTCTCCTTCCGTCAGGTTCAGTTGGGGGGGTGCTGAAAAAGCGACGGTGCCAGAGGGCGGCGGAACCGTAATCATCGTGACGGTTTGCAGAGCCGGAATCCCCAGTGAATTATAGGCCGCTACTTGTACCTGGGAGGTTCCCGGCTGGCTATTGCACAACAGCAACTGGCTACTGAAATAGCTTGGCTGATTGGTAAAACCGCTCATGGCGAGCGCATTCAAAATCAAGTTGGTAGGTACGCTGGAATCGCTGAAAAAGAACGCTGGCGCACTAAAGGCACTTAGCACTTTTGGATGTATAACCGCGACCGCCGGCTGATTATTGACTTTGAGACGCCCCAACACCACGGCATCCGGACTCACGGTATCAAACCAGCCCGGATAATAACTCGCGAATGATGAAAAGTTGCCATACGGTCCCTTGGTCAAAGGACTGGCTGCCGGATTGGCAAAAATAACCTGGGAAGCACTGTTGTAATCAAGGCCAGCCACGGTGAAACCAAAGGCGTTGACCAGACTTTCATTGGCCAGATCACTTGGCCCAATACCGCCAAAGAGTTCATTATCCACCAGCAAAATGGCCACCCCACCATGTTCTACAAACAGCCGCAACTCGCTTTGTTCCGCAGCGGTTAACGGCGTAATGGCCGAGGACATTCCCGAAGGACTCGCCAAAAAAATGGCGCTGAGCGATTGGAGGTAATCCCGTGTCAGTGTGCCCGCCGCCATCAGGGAAACCTGCGGAAATGTATTCGTGACGGCATTTCGCAAATCTGCGGTCAATGAACCGTCCTTAAGACTAACATCACCGCCACGCGTCGAATTAAAACCACCGATCACCTGAACTGGCAGGTTAGTAACGCCATTAGGCCAATTCAACACCGTGAAGCCCGTATGATTATCCCCTGGTTGCGGGACAGCCACCACTTGCAAACCACTCAGCAACCCGTTCGTATCCCGAGCGATAACGGTAACACTGGTAGTCTGCCCTTGCACCAAAGTAACGGTGGGAATGACATCCAGACTGGGAGTCGGCCCTGGTGTCAGCGCGATGTTAATTGGTGCCAGCACATAAGATGGCTGATTCGTGCGACAGGCTGCGATGGTAATCACTGCGTTGGTGACATTGTAACTCGATGGCAGTAACACCGAGACATTCGTATCGCCGTCCTTGACATAGACGTCCACCGGAGCGTTGCTGTTGAACTGGAAACGGAAAAACTGCGCTCCCAAGCCAGCCTCATAGCTCACCTTGACCGGAACCTCCAAACCGGCAGTGAACACGGCCGCATTGGTTGGCGAGACGCCAAGAATCGTTGCCGTGGTAAAGGTGTATGCACGGCCTTCCGGAGGAACCGAGTTACCGGCAGCCTGCCAACGATTGCTGGCTGGATCAGCCAGCGAGGCCGCCACCACCGTGGTGAAGGTGACACTTGGCGGCAGCGGCAAACTTAACGGTTGCACCATGAATGTGCCCATGGAACCATAATAGTTGGTAACCAGATAGGGGATCGGTAACCCCGCATTATTGGTAAAGACAAACGGGTTCGTCCCCAGCGAGTTGGTATCCAATTCCTCGCTGAAATTAAACGTGACCGCATCCTGCCAGAGCGACACTTGCTTTGCCCCATCGGATGGAGTGGGCGACCATAGTTGCGGCGGTGTCAGGTCGGGGGTTTTGAACATATAGTTGGTGGAAGTAAAATTCCCCGCGTCGTCTCGAACACTTACATACACGGACAGCCGCATCCCATTGTTCTGCAGCGTCGCAAGCGACAAGGTGAACACGTTGGTGATCGGTTGGTTGGCGCTGTTGGTAAGATTAACAAATTGTGGCGGCACAGGCAGACCACCACCCATCAGCATTAAATGGAGGTTGGAACTATTATCCGAAACCAACACCTTGATCTCCAGCGGCTGTGTTATATCCAAGATTGCATTATAGGCCGGGCTGAGGATTTGCAGCGTCGGCGCGGTGCTATCGCTGACATCCAGATCCAACGTTGAAACGACGGAGGGCAATCCAAGGGCATCGGTCGCCTGCGCCTCGATCCGGAAAGGTATGCCAGCCACCGCATTGGCAGGCATGGTGAAGGTGATATCGTTGGTGTCGCCACTGGGTAGATTAGTGAGCATGGTCGCCACCCCAACGCCGCGAATCATCAGGTTGGTGACCTCCAAATCGTCAGAGGCACTCACGCGCAGGGTGAAATTGGACCCAGATGCCACTGGTCCCGTAATGGCTGAAATCAAGGCCAACTGCGCGCTGGGCGGCTGATTGGAAACCACGGCCACCGCGAGTTCGGCCACTGGACCTTCATTACCCCATTTATCAATCCCAATGGCACGGATCACATTGATGCCCTCCGTCGAGAGTGTCACCCTGACGCGATACGGTGCATTCGTGGCTGTGCCAATCAAATTGAAATCTTTGGTGAACCGCACCCCCGCCCCGTCCTCGGGCACAGCCAATATTGCCTCCACCGTCACCGTGCCACCGGCCACTGGCGAACGGTTACTAGCCAAGCGCAGCGTGGCAATGGTGGGACCAATTGTATCCAACGTGGCAAACGTGGAATTGAACGGCTGGTTGGTAGCAAGGTTGCCGGCCAAATCCATCACGTTGCTGACGGAGAGCGTGTACAACGTGTTGACATCCAAAGCCGCCGTCGGAGTGAAATTCAGTACCAATCCATTAAAACCAACACTGGCGACGCCGGGCACCGGACCATTGGTGCCAAGCAAAGTGCAGACGTAATTCGAGTCACGAATGGGTTCGTTGAACGAAAGGCGCACTACCGCTCTTGGATCAATTTGCACCGAACCATTGGTGGGGTAGATGGATAATAAAACCGGCGGATCATTATCCATGGTGGTGAATTGCGAAATAAATGGGGCCACCAGGATTCTTCCCACCAAGTCGGTTGGCCCTCGCGCCATAACACCACCAAACGCGTCCACCCGGTCCCCATCCAAAACCACGACCTCATAGGAGGTCAGGCTGCGAAGCGGCTGGGATGGAATAATGCGAACCAGGCGTGGCACCCCATTCGACGGGTCAGGTAATAATTGGACGGTGGCCGCCACCGTACCAGCGCTGGAGCGCAAATAGAGACCGCCGGTGTTGATCCGGTTGGTCGCCAAGGCTTCATTGAAGAGTAACTCCACCACATTCGTCACCGGCACACCCACCGTGGTATTGGGAGGCGTCACACTGACCACCCACGGGTCATCCTCATCCATCACCAAGGGGCCGAGATCGAGCACCTGGCCATTGTTGGTAAGCGCGGAAGTCAACCGGAGTAGCCCCCTGAAGACAGTGGAATCTGCGCTCAAATTGAAGGCACCTACGGGAATGGTGCGAACCACGAACGAACCATCCGCCGAAGTGGTCACCACCGACTGGCCGGGCAAACCGCTATGGGAGTTGAAGGTCAGCAACACATCCTGCTGCGCAACGGCATTGGAACCATCCGCATGCATCACCCGCCCCATCACCGTGCCACTGGCGGTCAATACGAGTTGCACCGAGTCCACCTGCGCATTGGAGACAATGGCACCGTTGTAGGTTGCGCCAAGCGCAAGCTGTTCCACCGTCAGCAGATAAGGTCCCACGGCCACATTGCTGAATGAGAAATACCCGCTCGCGCTGGCAATGGCGGTATCTGCGCTGCCAATTGCCAGTGCTGGCAACGTGGTTAACTTGACCGTGGCAAAGGCGGCAGGCGTCAGACCATCATTCTGCACTACCTGGCCGGCCACCACACCGACGCCTCGCAGCGTCAGGGTAAAATCCGGGGCCGCCCCAAGGGCGTTCAAGCTTACGTTCGTTTGTGCCATACTACGCGATTCACTCCATGCCCGCGAGGCAGCGAGAAGCCCATAGGAGCCCAGCGGCAAATCGGCAAACGAAACGCGTCCATCAGTTCCAGTATCAGCAAAATAGTTACCCCCTCCGTTCGACAGATTGACGGTGACATTACTTGCCGGGGTTATACCATCTGGACGATAAACGGTGCCAGCCAGAGTTGCCAAAGCTTGCAACGGCACATCAATCTGATACAGTGCTGTGTTATCCGGCAACACCCCGCTGCGGCTTCCTTTTAATTTGGTCACCGAATCCATGGCGGAAATGTCAAAACGGCCAGCCGGAGTACCTGGAAAACTGAACGCCCCATCCTGCCCGGTGGTGACCGTGCGACTTGGAGTAAAGCCATCCTGAACCCATAGCGACACCTGGGCATTAGGCACGGTACCTGTGCCGTAGCTATTAATAATGGTGCCTCGAACTTCACCGCGAAATTGTTCAACCAGCGTCACTATTTTTATTTCACTATCGGTACTCAGAGTGAATTGCAACACCGCTCCAACCCCGGAAACCGGGTCTTGTCCCCGCAACTGGTAGGTGCCCAAAGGAATCCCGGCCACTTCAAACCGCCCAGTACCATCAGTGGCGGCAAAACCGAGATCACCCACTGAAAGTTGCGCATAGGCAATGGGGGTGGTCAGGTCGCGTTTTACAAACTGACCGCGCACCGTTGCCGTAGGCGTAAGATATACCGTCGCGTTGGTCGTCTGTCCCAAGGGCACATTAATGCCCAAGCGTCCCTGAATCGTGGTCGGGCCGCTGACCAGTGTCGCCTTGATCGAATAGTAGCCTTGAAAAATATTGGACAAAACCAACACCCCGTTGGTGTCGGTGGTGCCGAAATAGTGATCGCCCGGATATGAGCCTTGGGTAACATCCACGCTGGCATTGGTTGCCGGTTGTCGGCTTCCTTGCAGCACGGTGACCAGCAGATTGCCACGATCCAGCAACTTTACGGACAGGTAGTTCGTGATGCCGGGTGACAGGATAATATACCCATCGCCACGCCGCCCGGTTGCAGGATCGTCCGCTTCGACGTGATAAGTAATGGCCTCATTTGGTATGCCGCCGGGCTGACTGGCTTTCAAGGCTGGCAGCGCCATTTGGGTATCGAAAAATCCATTGGTATCCGTGCGAATGATGTAATCGCTCCCGAAACTGATTTTCACATTCACATCCGCATCGGCATGGGTGCCATCAGGGTTGAGCACCACGCCAGCCAAGCGCCCATTGATTTCGCGTGTAGGTGGGAATCGCAGGATATTATTCGTTGAGTTTGGTTCCACCGAACTGGTCTGTCCATTGGTGGTCAAAACCACCGGATAAAACGGCGTGGCAACCTGCAATCCCCAAGGTCCGACCAACGCCTGGTTGGGAAATTCAAAAGTTCCCAATGCCGGATCACTATTGCGCTCCCCGCGAATCACCGTACTGGGCATGCCATTAGCCAGGGGACCAATGCCCGTTAACCGAACCCGTGCGCCAATGGGTACCCCCTGGCCATTAAGCACCGTCCCACTAATGGTTCCGGAGCGCAGTGCGCGAATATCTGCCTGAACAGTTTGCCCATCGAAATTAATGCTGGCGGTGGAAAATCCCCACCCAACCGGGCTGAACCGATCCGCTTCACCATTCAAATAAGGATCGGTGGCGCCTGTGAAAATTCCAAAAGCGTCGCCAATGGCCGCCATGATTTCCTCCTCACTGCCGCCGTTTTTCAACTTATCCATGATGCCAGAGACATCCGTTTCAGCCACCGGTGGAGATGGAGCACTAACCGTATAGTTCCCCAATCCCATGTTCTCAAACTTGTAAAATCCCCGATTGTCCGCATTCACCCATAAAAAGCCACCATCCACCGGCAGTGATACTTTGGTGTTAGGGATGGGATTTCCACCGGTATCCAATACCCGGCCTACAATCTGACCCGCCGCCCGCAAGCGTATCACCACAAAATTATCCAGGCCAGCCACGACATTGACTGCCGCGCTACCCAAGCGCGGAAAATCAATAGGCGGCACCGCATTGGTATTGCGTTCCACCCCGGCGCTAATGGAACGCATCCCCGTAGGCACACCAGTCAAGGTGAACCGACCGGCACCATCCGTCCGTACCAGCACCTCCCCACCACCCACCACCGCGTTGGACACCGCTACTCCGGTACTGCTTTCCACCCGGCCAATCACCCGCGCGGTACTCTGAAGGGCAACGGTAACCTGCACCAGTGTATCCGGTGTGGTAGACACATCATGGCGTTCCCCACGCCGCCGGCCATCCAACGAGAGCGCGACGATATCATGCAATCCGGCGGGAAAATTGGTGGCACTCCAATAACCATCATTATCAGCCTTTACCATCGCCACCACATTGCCAAAACCACGATCACCATAGCGGCCAATCATCACCGTCGCCCTTGGATGGGGAGTGACGTTGTCCGCCTCCACCACACGTCCCCTGGCGGCAGCGAATTGAATCACATTCGTACTCAGGGTCACCACCAGATTAGTGGTTTGTCCCGCTATTTGCAGCAGACCCACCACCGTTCGTTGCTGGCCGGAAGGTGCCATTGCCTGAAGGGAAAAATTACCCAGCGGAACCCCATAAAAGGCAAAGCGGCCTTCGTCATCGCTGAAAACCCCACGCCCCAACTCACGCGAATCAGGATCCGGGAACAGATTCATCGCCACTTGGGAAACCGGCGTGGCTCCATCCGCCGCCAGCACCTGTCCGACCACCGTGCCACGACCACGGAACCGCAAAGCGACCGGAACTTCGGTGCCTTGCCGCGGCGAGCCTTGCAAAACCATGTCGCGTAACAGGGCGCGATCCAATCCCTCCGCTTTGGCAATCGCTTCCGGCATGGCACCTGCGGCAAATGCGCCCAACAGGGTGTTTTGATAGGCGGGAGAACTCGCCAGATCTAATAATTTACTGCGGGTAATACCGTCGGCCGTGGCGGCTTGCATGACGAGATCCGACGCCTCGGTGGTCAACCCGGAAGTGTCAGTCGCCGCAATGGTGTACGGGATGTTCGCCAAAACGAAATCCACATCAAACAAACCGTTGGCATCCGTGTTCATCTGGCAAACCCGAACCGGATATGGGCTGCAGCCTCCAAAGGGATCAGCGAGTCCATCAATCATGGTCAGGGTTACCGGTATGCCCGCCGCAATCGAACCGTCCGCACGAACCACACGCCCGCGCAACGCCACCCCTTCGGCCAAGGTGGCCCGCACCGGGAGCGTAGCCACTGGCAAGGTATTACCACGTATATCCGTGATTCCACTCAAAGACATGGAACGTGCGCGCAACGTGCCCACCGGCAGCCGCATATTCAATAACGCCACACGTCCACCAGGCTGAATTTGGACCGAGTTTGCGGTGTTTCCATTGTCCAATTGGTACGCCGACGGACTATTAATCCCTTCCTGGCTCATGGGTTTGGAGAACAACACCGCCAGCACCGTGCCGTAATTGGCCGCAGGCGCATCAATGCAGCGAAAATTCTCCGGCGGTCGGCCCACGGATACAGTAGCATCCTGTACCACCCCCAGAAATTGTGGGGGCGATTCAGTGACCGTAGTAGTTACTGCCGTCAGCAACCCATCCACTTGGCCATCGCCGTTGGTATCCATTTGCAAAGTGCCGGTGGAATTGGTGACCGCGAACCAGCAAGTGAACCCGGCGGCAACATCCGTCAGGGACCATTGAAATTGACGGCCCGTCCCGTTCGTATTCAACAGCCACACACCCAAGGTGGCTTGCGCTGCACCATTGGTAAAGCACCATTGAAATGCCGTTTCATTGGTGGCTGGCCCAACTAAAACCATGCCGCGCGCTCCTCCGTAACCTGCCGCCATCGGTACATCGCTTCGGGAAACATTGGCAGCGGAACCGCCTGCCAGCAGAGTGAACGTCGCATTCGTCACATTGACCGCTCCAAAATGCCAGGCTTCGCCACGGCCAGCCAAGTCGGCACCACGCTCCGCCAAACGTGCCGTGGCATCCAAGGCATCCGCCAACTCCATGGCATGTATCACCGCTTGGCGAAACTCACGCCCGGCATCCGTTTCCCGTAAGATTTGATCAAAGCCGTCGTTAGCATTACGCCCCCCCTGCCAATCCATCCAAATATCCGCCAGTACACGATTAGTCGTATCACCATATTGCAAACGCTGCCCTGCCTCAGCGAGTTCCAAGACCCGCCGGGTAATTAACCCGCGTGAGACGGCCTTGACACCCGGCGGCAACGTCGGCGCAGTGGCAATACTCAACGCCTGGCCCAACATGCGATTGGCCGCATAGACCAAATCCTGCGGCAGACTTTTCACATAATCCGGCATTCCAATCGTGTCGGGAGACAACGCCACCCCGCGCTCATCAATGCCCATGCGCAGGCGGAAACGCCCCGTAACCGCATCATCACCCGTGGTCAGGTTGGAAAAGGACACCGCCCCAGTGCGTTGCGCCCGAATGCGAAACCGCGCTGTGGCGGTTTGCCCCGGCAAAATGGTCCCCAATTGGACGGTGCTATCACTTTCCAACACCCCGCCACTGATACTGCCAGCGGCCAGCGTGACGCTCACCATATTGGCGGCAGCAAGCGACGTATTCAACAGGGTCACATAAGCATCATACGGTTCCCCTGCCCTGACCGTCCTAGGATGTGAGAACGCTATGGAAAAGGTCGCGTTACGCACCAGCACCGAGCCGGCGGCACTACCCTTGATCTTGACGACGCCGGAGGCCAGCCCGTAGAGATCAGCGGTGAGATTTACATTCATCACATGCAAGCCTTCCTGCAAGCCTTCCACCAGAAATTCGGCCTGCCCAGACTCACCGGGCTGCAACCGGGTAATATCATCCGCCGTACCGAACAGCCCATCCGGGCCAGGACGCACTACCGCTTGAGTGCTTTGAATAATCTGACCGGAACCGACTCGCGCGAACCTTAGCGGATCATCCCCGGGCTGATTGTAGTTGGTGCTGGCGATCTGATCCGGACCAGGCGGTAGAATCATTTGTGCCTGAACATTATTCACACTCAACCCGGAATCAGCAGGTGCGGCATTTTCCGTAAAAATCTGCACGCTGAAAAATTGATGTAAAAAACCGATTTTTCCAGGGATCACCATCAGGGCCGGAATCGGAGGGATTTTCAGCCGAAGATCAATCTCTCCCTCATCCACCCGTTGGAAATTAATCCCTTGAATATCAATATTAAGTTGGGCACCTTGCAATTCTGGCGGCAATTCCACTGAGGCGGCAATGTCTTGGTTGATCATCTGGGCCTGGGCCAGTTTGGCATCAATTTCGGCTTGCGGAATGATCTCGGTGGATTCCTTAAATGAAGGGGCCACCACGGGAAACTTCACCGGAATGGTTTTGCCATCCAGCACAAAGCCAACTTCAAATTCCACTGCGCGAAAATTCTGTTCATCTATGGCAATGCCCTTTTCCTGAATTTCCGCATACGTCAAAGGCCGGGAAGTCACCCGGGAAATCAGCACTTCATCGAACACCCGGACCGGTACGCTGCTGGGGACGCCTTCCAGCCGGATTGCCCCAGTGGCCGAATCCACCAGCCGGATGTTATCCAATTGGTAGTCGCCCGCCAAATTCAGAGGCGGCAGCATCAACGTGGCATTGGGTGCCCCCACCAAACGGCGTGCCTCAAAGGCGGGACCACGCAACGTGGCTTCCACGTAAGCCCCAGTCGCCAGACTGTTGGAGCCCGAGCCACCTCCAGTCACCTCGGCCAAAATGGAGCCCGCCACACCTTTCGGCACGGATAACATGGCGGGGGACACCTTCAACTGGTTGCCCACAATCCGGTACTGCACGGTGGTTAAAGGCGCGGCACCGTGGGCCAACCCCACCGATACGCATAGCCACAATAATGACAAAAGACGTGCGCTCATAACACCCCGAGCATGGTTAAAGGTTTATTCATTCCACAATGATCCAACTGCCAGCCACTTTGGAAACGTAAATGGGAATCTTCAACCGATAGCCGGTGGCATGACCGGTAATCGGCGGCAGGTTTTGAATATGAACACGCACCAGATTGGCCGTGTCGTAACTTTTGAATTCAAGCTTGGTGGTATCCAGCGGGTCCCAGGCAAAATCGCCGCTGACTAAGTCCGTATAAAAATTGCGCAGTTTGGTCTCCTCATCCGCCACGGCAGTGCCGTTAGCGGCGGCCACCCGCAAAATTTTCGCATGCAACAGCGTCATCATCGTCGTGTAATCACGCGCCACCAAGGCGGTCTGAACGGATGACACCAACGTGGTGATGGACGTAATATCCGCCGGAGTCAGCGCTACGGACACCCCCGCCCATGGCAGATTGGTGCCCGGAGCGTTGGACAGCGTCATAGGCAAAATAATGGTATTCGGATCGCCATTGGTAAGATAGCGGTATTCAAACCGACTGGCGGATGAATCCACCTGGTGCAAGGACGACACCCCGTTCAATTTGCCGCGCACAAAATACTGCAAATTGGAACCGCAAAAGACGTCCGTGTTTTCCGTAACGATGCCCGACACCCATTCCGCTGTGCGACTCATCTCAAAAAAACGGGTGCGTCCGCCCCCATTCGTGTCGCCGTATTCAAGGCGCAACCGGGCGAGGAGCGACTGTCCGACCAGTTGGTTGGTGTCATCGGTGAACCGGAACTGAAAGTTATTGCTGCCGCGCACCAGAAATGGGTCCAGGATGGCGGTAGAACTCATGCTGTTGGTCCCGGATAATTCCTGCCAGGGGAAACCGTTCACCATGACATCCAGCCGTTGGGTCTGCGACACCAGGAAGAACCAATAGTAATTGCTCTGGCCGTAAACGGCGGCGGCGGAAAATAACAGCCCCACGAAAGCCAGACCGGTTTTCATCCAAGCTTGTTTGATCTTCATTGTCATGCTGCGTAACATAAATTTCCTCTCTCCTGAACCATTTACGGCGTAATACCTTGATAGGCTTTGAGAACTAAATGATCCTTTTGATAAATTGTTGAACCTGAAAGGATGGGGATTTCATGTTCATATTCCAGCCAGCCACCCAAGGCTTTGATGGTAATTTTGCCATTCAAGCCGGGGGACGCGACCTGGACATTGTTCAAGCCCAAATCATCCGGTCCCGGAGCCAATTCGCCGCTCCCGGATAATTTCGATTCCCCGTAAACCGCTGCTTCAAACGCCGCACCCGCCACCGCCTCAACCCCCGCCGCCAAGCCCCCTTCCACCTCGACCGCAACGGTTCCACTGAATTGTCCGCACTCATTGCGGGATACCGTCCCGCGCGCTTTCAACTTGGCAAAGGCTTCAACATAAACCCGAGCGATGAGATAGCGGGTCAGCGGAGGCGGGAAAACAAACCCATAGCCGACCTTCATTTTCACACCCAATAACGGATCGAACTGGGAATTCAAATCAAAAGCCAGACTGACCGTGTTGGCAGTCGGGCATTCCTTCCATTGATGGGCAAAGGTCAACATTCCTGACGGTCCAACCAATTCCGGCGGATCAATCTGGATCGGCGAGGCGCGGAGCGCCGCCACCGCCACCGTCATTGCCACTTGGGCCTCGTGGATTTTATCAAGGAAATCAGTCCCCATGACTTTTATTTCCCGCTTGATATCAGGGTACACAACCACACTTGCCCTTTGGCCCGCTGCTCCAGCGCTGGCATAATGGGTGGTGGGAAGACTGAGCGGCAGATACCACTGGGAAGACGAAGCGGCAGCACCGGGAACATTGTAATATACCGCGCGTCCCCGTTTGGCTTGACCACCGTCCAGCAGCCAATCAGGCCACGCGGCTGGCGGAGTGTAATTGGCCGGATCGTGCAATACTTGGAAACACGTTTCCTGCGGGGCCAAAGCCACAATTTCCAAATAGTTGGTGCCTTGGCGGACAATGGTGTTGGTGCCGTCATTTTTAAATTCGGTGACCACAATGCCGCTCGGTTGAAAGTTAGCGGGATCAGGCTGCGGCGAGGCGGCAAACAAGTCTCTCCCCCCCTCACATACGGCCGCAAAACCGGTTTCATCCGCCACAAACGAGCGCACAGAACTGCCCACTCCGCGCACTATCGCAACCACCGCTGGGTAGATGCCGTTCTGCGGCGATAACAGGAACCGGGTCGGATCAATGAGGATCATGTCACGCGTCCCTGCCAGTAATACCCATCCAGTAGGCGTCACGGTCGCTGAACGTGGCGCGCCACTATCGGAAGGAACGGGAATATTCACCAGATTGGATGGATTTAAGGCATCTGTGATCTCCACCACGCTGAGCATACCCGCGGTACCGCCAGAGACCAAGGCCAGGTTGGCATAACGCGAACCGCCGCCATCCTGCTGCAACAAAACTCCAAACAGAGTCGTCATACGATCCGGCTGATTGGAGAATGCCAAAAAACCCTGGGATGGATCCAACGGTGTTCCGTTGACCGCCAAAGTATGATACCCCGAGCCGGAGTTTGCATCTGCCCCATGCGTCACACCGATAAACCGTCCGTTTAGTCCCATGCCAAAATCGGTGATATGCTGCACCGAATTTTCACCCAGCGTAAATTGCCCCACCAAAGCCGCCTCGGCGACCGTCGCTGGACGCCCACTCATGCGCCGCGGCAATGGCATGATGTCTCCGGTATCCACGTAATCCCCATTCCCATTTTTATCCAACCCCTCTCGTCCATCCACCGGTTGATTGGCCAGCGTGGGCAATCGGTATGCGTACAACAGCAATTGCAGGTCAATCACCCCCACTGAGTCGGCACCGGGCTCGAATTCAAGATACCCCAGCCGGACACCACTCCGCGCTAATTTAACCACCGCCGCAGAAGGTGATTTGGTCAAGTAGGTGGCCACGTAAATAGATGGTTTCGTCGGGTCGGAGACGTTCACGATGGCCAGCCATTGCCCCGTGTCACCCACCAAACCTCCGGCTACTGCTACGAAGTCTGCAGTCGTCTTCGTCATCTGCTCGTTATAGAACGAATAGCGCGGAATATAGACCAGATCGCGCGGGTAACTCGGTAATTGCAAGCGACTCAGGTACGTGCAGGTGTCATTGGTGCGCCGGTAAACCACCAACCAGCCGGTATCCCCCGTGGGACCTTTGCGATCCAGGGCAAAGAGATAATTCGTATCACCGGCCACGCCGCCGCCATTGTTCATGGAAGTCAGACTGCGCGTGCCAAGTTTGCGGGTATGAAATGAGATATTGTAAGTTTCAAAGGTGTACTTGGTTTCCGGTTCTTGATCAAACGGGTTTCCGAGCAAATCGGTGATGCCATTACCGCAGACCATCGAGTAATCCGTATCTTCCGCCAGATTCGGAAACCAAAGTGAGAGTTCTGTCTGATTGCTGTTGAACCGCCCGTTGGGCACGCCGGCATCCGGCGAAAGCGTGATAGAATTGACAAGATCAGCGAGCACACGGTCATGCACCGGCTTGTCAAACCGAATGACAATAGGAGAATGCGGATTGAAATCCACCACGCCATGAGGCGGATCAGAATTTAGCACATACGGGCCATTCGTGGCCACCGAGGCCCCGGGCACGGGTTGCCCTGCCACCCCTACCAGCAACCGGTATCGGGCAAAATTGGCATTTCCACTGGGATCAATGGCATTCACCGCCAGCGTGACGGTAGCCGCCGCGCGTGCGCGGATCGAATACTGCTGGGAAATCGAAAGGCCGGTCACTTGTTCATTGGTTTTGATCAGGGTGACATCGTTTGTGCTGGGATTTCCACCGGCGACCAAAGGCGTCTCTTGGTCAACCGTCACCGTCAGCGTTGGCACATCACGATTATCCGTGGCAAAAGCGGTAAAGGTAATCTCCTGCCCCACCCCCGGCAGATTGGGTTGGTGCGACATGCGCAACACTGGCGGCACCAAGTCCGGCTGGGCTGCTACTTGGCCGCCCCGTTCAAAATAGACCGTGCCGCCCGCTCGATAAACCATGGTTCCCGCAAGCGTCGCCACCCCATTCGCAAGCTGACCAGGGAAAAAAGCGCTGCGTGAGCGCAAGGCAAAACTGTCGTTGGCAATCCATGCGCCATTAATGATAAATGCAAAAAAACCACTCTCATCCGTCACCGCAGTCAACGCTCCCGCTGGCACCCGGCCCAATCCCCCAGTATTGCCAGTACCCGGCGGCACGCCAAACACCGTCGCACTGCGCAACGCCCGACGGGTGGTCTGGTCAAAGGCACCGGATGCCAGACGCTCGGCGGAATACACATACCCCTCCACGGAGATCGTGATGTTTGCATACTTGACAATCGTTGCGGTAATCGCCGTCCCTACACTTGCATAGTCATTGAGCCCTTTTGAACCTGGCTTTTTCCCACTGACTGGGGCCGGTGCCGGCAGTGGTTGCGGCCCCGCTGGGTCCACCGGTTTACCCACCAACCCCTGGTTGCGCAGCCCAGGATACGGCGGAGAGGCGGTCACTAATTTGCCATTGCTGTAATGCATGTGATCCACCATCTGGTACACCACCACGCCATCCACCACCCGTGGAATGGCCAACGCATAGCTGAAATCATCCGGTGAACCATTGACTGGCACGCCTAAATTTTCCTCCGAAATGGTCAGACCCACCTTGGTGGCCGTTTGCAGCGAATCGCCCTCAGAGCGGAAACGGAATCCCGCCAGCAAAGTACCATTGGTAGGCAGTGTGTTTTGCAACAACGTAAGTAATTCCACCATGGGTACTCCATCCAAAGAGAATTTCGTTTTTCCGGGAATGGCGCCTGGCTCAACGATTACTTGCACCGGCATGCCATCGCTCTGCGCTTCCAAGATACCACCGCCGTTATACAATCCCACACTGCCATCCCGGTACAGTTGGCGGCTGGCCGGAATGGTGTTGCGGGTCCCGTTTTGATTGACGATCACCGCACTTAAGTAATCATCCACCGTCGCCTGAAGAAAGTTATCAAAACTACCGTCGGGTTTGGAGAGAACCGTGGCCGTTTGTCCACTGGTTTCATTCACCAGGATCACTGGCGCGTTGGGTTCAGCTATCCCGGCGCCACCAACGATTCGAGTCAGACCATTGGTCGGTTCATAGCAAATTACTTGTGCGACGCGATTCAACGTATCACTGGCAGTGGTGAAAGCAAAGGTATTGGGTCCGACCAACGGTAATCCGCCAGCATCGGCGATGCTTTTGGCAAGTTGGATGGTGTAACGAGTGCTTGCCGCCAATTGGCTTGTCGGCAACAACGTGACCATGGTGTTCCTCAAATTAAGCGTCACACTGGCTGCCTGCGGCTGGCCGTTGGTGTCCACAAGCTGAATACCATTGCCCACCAGTGTGCCCGGATTGATGGGTTTGCTGAAGTGGACGACAATGGGAGTTACCCGTGAAACCGCCTGAGCTTCTGCAGCAGGGGTCACCTCAACCACCCGTGGGCCGGTCGGCACTGACCCCAGGTCCACCTGCACACCCAGCAGGTTGGTCACCACCACATTGGTCCATCCGTTATTGCCGTTAATCAGATCAGTAATCGCGATCTCCACTGCTCCAGTCGGTGCGATCAATTGGTAGGAGCCATCCGCCGCCGAAAACGTCAACCATGGCAGTCCGGTAATTCGCATTAACTGCCCCGACACCGCTTGACCAGAGCTATTGCGAGCCGTTCCAGAAATCAAACCTTGCGGGCCACTAACTTTGGCCAACACGTATTGTCCCGCCCCTGTGATACCCGGTAATTTTCCGCCGACCGCCGGTTCCAAGCTGCTCAATTTTCCCGTCGCATCACTTTGCAACCGTTCCACGGGTTCCAAACCGTAAACGCCACTGTGTCCAATGACCCGGGCCGCGACAAAATAGCTGTTGGTGGAAAGGGAATCGCCCTGCACCAGCAACCGCCGCGCCGGCGCCACACCAGCCACACTTAAATCAAATGCGCGCTCAATGCTCACCCCGGTGGTGGCCAGTCCGGCAAAATCGAGCTGATCCAAATCGCGAACTTGGGCCGCTTGGATACCGGAAATATCGCCCGCATTGGCGGTAACCCGGGTGATCGCACCCGCCTGTCCGCCATTGGTATCCAACACCCCGCCGGCAAATGGAGTGGGCGGAAGAATATCCACCGTGATGGTCGCTTGCTCCAGTTCTTCCGCGCCAAACAGCAACACCGGGCGCAGGGGAAAGGCGGCATGAAGAGTGGCCAATGTGGCATCCCCCGGACGCTGGTAACCCACAATAAAGCTTTCATAATGCGGCAACACCCGTAGCGAACCGTCACGCAATTGGTAGCGTTCCCCCACTTCACAGCGTAACAACAAGCCGCTGGGTAGAGTGCCGCTGGGATTGGTCACCACCACCTCGGCCCGCGCCGTCACCAGCTCGGGTATCAGGCTGGCAAGACTGACCGCTGGCACGACTTGGCCGCCCGCTTTGAGGGTGGTTGTATCCGGCAAGCTGGCGGTACTGGCGACCAGTGTTTGACCGGTTTTCGGCAGCGGCGGTGCGCCCGCTCCGCCATCACCCACGACCACTGCATAGGCCCCGCCATCCAGACAGTGCATCACCAAAATGTTTGTCCCGGTACCTGGCACAATGTCCACAACCTGCCATTGCAGAGCGGCTTCTTGCCACCGCACCAGGGCCACGGTCTCAGTAGGTTCCGTTTTCGCCCAAGTAAGCAGCGATACCGTCCCCACCTGGCTGGGAGTCACCGATGCATGGCTTGTCGAATCCTCCAATTCAAACCAGAACGCCTGCAACGGGCTCCACCCCAGCGGCAACATGGCCGGAAGGGTTTGCCCGGTTAACGGGGTCAAGGCAGCCGTTACTCCATTCGCAAAGCTACCCGGACTAAATTGAATGTACACACCGGCAGCATCATTGGACGCCAGACAAACTGCGCCCGAAGTGAACGCGAACCGGTTGGTATCCCGGGGAGTTAATCGCGGATTGGGCAACGTCCGGACCATTCCGTTGGTCAGCACCTGCTGCCGCCATACCGGGAGATAATCATCCGCGAGGAACTTCCAGGAATGCATCCCTTGAGCCTGCCCCAGCGTCACCACACCAAAGACTGGGTCCGTGCGATTGGTAAGGATGGCTTGCGGTCCGCTCTCCACCACCGTCACCCCAGCCAACGGCTGCCCGGCCACATTCAAGCTGCGGGTTAATCCCAACGCATACGTAGTTTCCACCGGATTGACATACATGCGGGTGACCAACCGGGGCGACATGTTTGCGGTATAACCGAAGGACAAGGTTCGCGGCGTGGTCTGCGTTCCCGGCGATAGCACGGCATTAGTCATCCGGCTGGATAAATCAAGGAAGGGCTTCGGCGGGATGTCATCATCGTTGCCATCCGCATTCAATAGTCCCGTGGTTCCCTGAAAATCACTCACCAGAAGTACCAGCGGCGCGAAAATCGGGTTGGTCCCGGTATTGACCAGCGCCACGTCAACGTTCCATACGTTCTGGGCGCGATTGTA
>JBAXGN010000135.1 GCA_037139415.1 Verrucomicrobiota bacterium
CGACCTACCGTTGGTACCTGAATGCGACGAACCTGTTGGCGAGTCAAACCACGCCGACCTTGAGTCTGTCGAACCTGAAGCTCAATGATGGGGGCAGCTACACGCTGATCGCGTCGAACCAACACGGGTTGTCGGCGATTGGAACGGCGGCGGTGTTGACCGTCAGCTACCTGATCGAGAGTCCGATGGTGATCGTGGCTGGGGAGACGTTCCAGACGACAGTGACGGCGGAGTCGAACCGGGCGTACTGGTTGGAAGCTCGGGACAGCCTGACGGAAGGGACGTGGACGTTCGTGTTCGGGGTGACGAACGTGACCGGGCCGCAAGTATTGCAAGACGCGGCGGCGACCGGTGGTTTCAAGTTCTACCGGATCGGCAGCGCCCCGGCGCCATAGCCTCTAAATTTCGCGGAGTTGTACGACGTGTGCGGCCTCGAACCATTGGCAGGTGGCACCGTGCCGCAGTCCCAAGCGTCCCTGTTCATCCACGCCGCAGAACTCGCCTTGAATTTTTTCTTTGCCAAAGTCGAGTTCCACCGAACGAGGCAATTGCCAGAGTTCCTGGAGACGGGGTAGCAAGGGGGCAAAACCGGTATCCGCGATGGCATCCCGCGTTTTACGCAGGTGCAGCAACAACGAGCAAGCTAAGGTTGTCAAATCCGGTAGCGGCTGGCATTGGTCACCAACTTTTGTAGCCGTCGAGGTAAGGAGACGGAAACCAGAGATTGCGGATTGCGGATTGCGGATTGCGGAATTGTCCGTCGCCATACCTCGACGGCTACGCGGTGCATCCAGTTGGAGTTGGTGGTGAGCAATGCGGGCTTGCTGAACGTGATCAGTCAGGCGTGTCGTTATTCCATGCAGCGCGGCATCTGCTGTTTCCGGCTGATTGGTGATATTGATGCCGATCCCGGCCAGGACGAGACCCGGACGCGGCTCTTCGAGGAGTAAGCCGGCCAGTTTGCGATTCCCTACCATCAGGTCATTGGGCCAACGCAGGCGCACATTGGCAACGCCAACGGACCGGACGAAGTCCACCACGGCCAAACCCACGGCCAGCGGAAAAACTCGCCAAGGTTTGAGATCGGGACCAGTGGGTAGAACCGCAGTAATCCACAGCCCACCGACATCTGAGACCCATGGCCGCCGCCAGCGACCCCGGCCCCGTTGCTGATGATCTGCCCGCACGGCGTGCCAGGGGGGCAGGGTGGCCGCAAGATCACTGGTGGAGGACACGTCCGCATACTCATGCAACGTCCATCCTTCCACGGTGACAAGGCTCCGTTCCACAGATTGCTCCCGGCCTATCGCAACGCGATCAGCCAATGGTCATTAGGACTGCGCCCTCTTCGACGGCATCACCCACCGCGGCGTTCAAGCTGGTGACTGCGCCGCTGGTGCTGGCGATGACGTTGGTGTTCATCTTCATGGCCTCAAGAGTGAGCACGTGATCGCCCTCTTTGACCGTTTGTCCTTTTTGCACCTTGATATCCACGACGCGCCCGGTCAAGGGACTCAATACCGGTTTGCCGGAGCCTGTGGGAGCGGGGGGTGACGCCAGGGCGGGCGTGGGAAGCGCGGGGACCGAAGCGGCCGCAGCGGGAAAAGCCGCTGGAGCCGAGGTTACCACGGGAGCCGCAATCGGCGCGGGAGCATAGGCCGGTTGGGCCGGGACATCCAGCATCTCGACCAGCACATCGTATTGTTTGCCGTCAACGGTGATCAAAAGTCGTTTAATCATGAGAGTATGGTAAAAGGGTTGCGGTTTAACGAACGCGCCGACCAGAGAAGATGGAGACCCGGCCCTCAATTGCCCATGGGTTGATGGTTGGCCATTGCACTTGGGCAACCGGCTGCACCGCCACAATGCGATGCGGCTGGTTCACCACGCTGGCCGCCGCAGCGGCAATTACCGCCACCAACTCCCCGGCGTCCGGCTCGTTCGCGAGCGCTGGGATTGGTTCAATGGGTGGCAGGGTGGCAGCGGCGGCTGTCACTGCCGGCACTGGCTGAGCCACAGCGACAATCGGAGCCGCGACCGAGGCGGGCGCAGGCGTGGAAGCCACCTCGGTTTTTCGGGTGCTCTCAAGCAGGTCGAGGTAACGGCTGAACAGCTTGAGGAATATCCCAAGCAGGATGACCAGGGTGAGCACCAGCGCCGCGATCAGAAACAGCAGCGCCTGTTCCACCGGTCCGAGTTCCGCAAATATCAAGGGCATCATAATGGTTCCGTATTACATCGGAATGGTTCCGTGTTTTTTCGGCGGCCGGGTTTCGCGTTTGCTCAAGGTGTTGCGCAACGCCATGGCCACTACGGCCCGGGTTTCCGAGGGTTCAATGACATCCGTGATCATCCCCCGTCCCGCCGCCTGATAGGGTGAACAGAATTTCTCGCGGTATTCCGCGATGAGCCGGGCCTCTTCCGCCTTGGGATCGGCGGCGGAAGTGATTTCCTTTTTGTAAAGGACCTTGACCGCGCCTTCCGCGCCCATGACGGCAATCTCCGCCGTCGGCCAGGCGAATACCATGTCCGCCCCCATGTCCTGACTGCACATGGCAAGATACGCTCCCCCATAAGCTTTACGCAAGATCACAGTGATCTTGGGCACCGTGGCGGCGGCGAAGGCAAACAGCATCTTGGCACCGTGCCGGATGATGCCACCACGCTCCTGCTGCAAGCCGGGCAGGAAGCCGGGCACGTCCACCAGGGTGACCAGCGGAATGTTGAACACGTTGCAGAAACGGATGAACCGCGCGCCTTTATCGGAGGAATCAATATCCAGTGTTCCGGCCTTGGCCATGGGTTCATTGGCCACGATACCGCAGACCACGCCTTGGATGCGGGCAAAGCCAACGACAAGGTTCTTTGCCCAATCTTTTTGCACCTCGAGGAACTCGCCGGCATCCACTAGGCGGCTAATGACATTATGCACGTTCAGCGGAGCCTTGGGATCGGCGGGCATCAGGTCATTCATGCCGGGATCAGCCGCAAGATCCAACTCCGGCGTTGGCCGATGTGGCGGATCCATCACGTTGTTGGAAGGAATGTACGAGAGCAGTTTCTGGACGATCTCGATGGAGTGCTGGTCATTCTCCGCCACGAAATGAATATTTCCGCTCACCGAAGCATGTGCTTCGGCGCTACCGTAATCGGCAATGTTCGCGGACTGGCCAGTGGCCGCCTTGATGACCTCGGGGCCGCAGATAAACATTTGGGCGCTCTTGCGCACCATGATCAGAAAATCCATGAGGGCAGGGGAGTATGCTGCGCCACCGGCGCAGGGGCCGGAGATGACTGCGATTTGCGGAATCACGCCCGAAACCAGCACGTTGCGGAAGAAGACCTGCCCGTAGCCGGACAGGGATTCGACGCCTTCTTGAATGCGCGCGCCGCCCGAGTCATTGAAGCCTACGATGGGCATGCCGGCCTTGAGGGCGTAGTCCATCATGTTGGTGATCTTGTTGGCGTGAATGCGGCCCAGCGCGCCGCCGCCCACCGTGAAGTCCTGGCTGAACACCGCCACTGGGCGCCCCTCGACCAACCCGACACCGGTGATGACACCATCACCCGGCATGGGTTTGCCCTCCATGCCAAAATCATGGCAATCGTGTTGGGCGTGTAATCCCATTTCTTGGAAGGTGCCTTTGAGGTACAGGTTCTCAACGCGTTCGCGCGCGGTCATCAACCCTTTGTCGCGGCGCGCTTGGAGTTTGTCCTCCCCGCCGCCGGCGCGGGCTTTGGCCCGGCGGGTGGCGAGCGTCTTTAATGCTTTGGGATCAATCGGCATAGGCGTGCGTATTTGGGTTTATACTCAAGGCGAGCCGTTCAATGGTGGCCACAGTTGCAAGAAGCCTCATGCTTGGGCATGCAGAATTCCGTCAAAACCCCATGCGTTGATTTGGGATGCAGGAACGCCACCAGCTTGTTGCCCGCGCCTTCAAACGGCTTCTCATGAATCAGCCGGCAGCCGGCGTCCGCCGCCTGCTTCAACTGCGCCTCAATGTGGTCCGTGCCGAAAGCAATGTGGTGAATGCCTTCCCCGTTTTTCTCAATGAACTTGGCGATGGGGCTCTCCGGATCGGTCGGCTCCAACAATTCAATATGCACTTCGCCAACGCAGAAAAAGGCCGTGCGCACTTTCTGCGAAACGACTTCCTCTCGGTGCTCGCACTTGAGCCCGAGGGTTTTTTCATAAAAAGGAATCATTTCATCCAGCGACTTTACAGCGATCCCGATATGATCAATTTTTTTTAGCATAATTTATTTCAAGTTCAGGTTTAATGGTTTGGCAGTTGTGGGAAAATGTCATTCGTCAGCCGCCGCGGTTGCCTGTGACAACTCCAGCAGCGCGTGTGCTGCTTGGGGCGCGGTCAATTCGCCGTGCAACAGCCGGCGTTCGATTTCTGGCCGGGCCAGTTTCACCCGGGGATGGTGATAGAAGCCCGATTCCAAGGTTTCACGGATCAGATCGTGCAGCCATTGGGCGGATTGCTCCTGGCGCCGCTGGCGCAGGACTTGCAGCGGCTCCAATTCATTATAAAAGCGCTGCACCAGTTGCCACAATTCCGGGATGCCCTCGCCAGTCATTGCCGAACTCAGGTTGACCGGCGTGGTCCAATGCTCCGTCGTGGGTGTCATGTAATGCAGCGCGGTGGCATACTCCTGGCGCGCCTGTTCGGCCCGGAATTTATTATCCCCATCCGCCTTGGTGACCAGGATGGCATCCGCCTGTTCCACGATGCCTTTTTTAATGCCCTGCAATTCGTCGCCCGCACCGGGCAGGATCAGCAGCAGGAAAAAATCCACCATCGAGCGCACGGCCACTTCGCTCTGGCCAACCCCCACCGTCTCAATGATGATAACATCGAATCCCGCCGCCTCGCACAACAGCATGGCCTCGCGGGTTTTGCGTGCCACCCCGCCGAGTGTTTTACCGGAAGGCGAGGGGCGGATAAACGCGTTGGGTTGGCGGCAGAGTTGCTCCATGCGGGTTTTATCCCCCAGGATGCTGCCACCGCTGCGGGCGCTTGAAGGATCCACGGCCAGCACCGCTACCTTGAGCCCGAGTTGGCAAAGGTGACAGCCGAGCGCCTCAATGAAAGTGCTCTTGCCCACGCCGGGCACACCGGTGATGCCGATGCGTCGTGCCTTGCCGGTATGCGGGAGCAGTTTTTGCAACACTTTCTGCGCCCGCGCCTGGTGTTCTCCGGAACTGCTCTCCGTCAGGGTGATGGCTCGCGCCAGCACACCGCGGTCTCCAGCTCGCACGCCGTCCACATAATCCTCGACATGCAACACCTTCGCGCGTCTTGGCTGGGCCGCCGGGGCGGGTACCGCCGCTTGTGCGGGCAACACGCTCAAATAACTCCGGTCCTGTCCGGGCGGCGGCTCAAAGTCACCACCGCTCGCACAGGAGCAGGAACCGGAAGGTGTTTGAGGAGTGGTTGACATGGGATCAATGACGTGGAACAACACCGAACACCGGACACCGAACCTCGAAAGAAAGTCGAAAACCGAAGGCCGAAAGCCTGCTTGTATCGGCAGCGATGACCGCAAACTTCCCCCCCTCTCCTATCGGATCGGAGAGACTTTTGGAGTTTTCGTTCATGCTTGCGATTTCATTTAACATCTGCGCGCTTGAACCTACAGTACCCGCATCGGTTTTCGGTGTTCGTTATTCGGAATTCTTTCGGATTTCGGGCGATTCGGTTTTCGGTCTTTCCCCGCCCAACCGTTGTTCGAGTTGTTTCAGAATTTCGTTGGCGGCCTCGGTGATGACGGTGCCCGGCCCGAAGACGGCTGCCGCACCATTTTTATACAGGAACTCATAATCCTGCGCCGGAATAACTCCGCCCACAATGACCATGATATCCTCGCGTCCAAGTTTCTTCAGCTCGGCGATCAGCTCCGGCAGGAGGGCTTTATGACCACCGGCCAGCGAGCTGATGCCCACCACATGCACGTCGTTTTCCACCGCCATGCGCGCGGATTCCTCCGGCGATTGAAACAGCGGTCCGATGTCCACGTCGAAACCGAAATCGGCATACGCGGTGGCCACCACTTTGGAGCCGCGATCATGGCCGTCCTGCCCCATCTTGGCGACCAGCAAGCGCGGACGTCGTCCTTCGCGTTCGACGAACGCATCCACTCGTTTACGAATTTCAGTAATGGCATCCACTTTCGCAAATTCCGCATGGTACACACCCGAGACGGATTTGGGAATGGCTTTGTGACGCCCAAATATCTTCTCCAGGGCATCGGAAATTTCACCGAGGGTGGCGCGGCGACGGGCGGCCTCGACCGCCAGTTCCAGCAGGTTGCCCTGGCCGGTTTCGGCAGCGCGGGTAAGTGCGGCCAGCGATTCCTGCACGCGGGCGGTGTCGCGTTCACTGCGGAGTTTGGCGAGCCGCTTGATTTGCGATTCACGCACAGCGGTATTATCCACGGATAACACTTCCAGCGGGGCTTCCTTGTCCAGCCGGTGCAAATTGACGCCCACGATGGCTTCCTTGCCGGAATCAATGCGGGCCTGGCGGCGCGCGGCGGCTTCCTCGATGCGCAGCTTGGGCAGACCGGTTTCAATGGCCTTGGCCATGCCACCCAGCGCCTCGACTTCCTGGATGTGATTCCAAGCGCGTTGCATGATCGCTTGCGTCAGGGCTTCGACATAATACGAGCCACCCCAGGGATCAATGACCTTGCAGATGCCGGTTTCTTCTTGGAGGAACAGTTGCGTGTTGCGCGCGATGCGGGCCGAGAAATCGGTCGGTAACGCAATGGCTTCGTCGAGCGAATTGGTGTGCAGCGACTGGGTATGCCCCATGACCGCCGCCATGGCTTCGACGCAGGTGCGAATGACGTTATTGTACGGGTCTTGCGCCGTGAGGCTCCATCCCGAGGTTTGCGAATGCGTGCGCAACGCCATGGATTTCGCGCTCTTCGGGTTGAACTGTTTGATCAGCTTGGCCCACAGGATGCGCGCGGCGCGCATTTTGGCGACTTCCATGAAGAAGTTTTTACCCTGCGCCCAGAAGAACGACAGGCGCGGCGCAAAGGCATCAATGTCAATGCCGGCCTTGAGCCCGGTGCGTACATACTCGAGTCCATCCGCCAAGGTATAGGCCAACTCCAAGTCCACCGTGGCACCCGCCTCCTGCATGTGATAGCCCGAAATGCTGATGCAGTTGAACTTGGGCATGTTTTTGGAACTGAAGGAAAAAATGTCCGCGATAATCCGCATCGAGGGCGTCGGCGGATAAATATAGGTATTGCGGACCAAGTACTCCTTGAGGATGTCGTTCTGAATGGTGCCGGACAGTTGTGCCATCGGCACACCCTGTTCCTCGGCGGCTACGATGTAGAACGCCAAGATAGGCAGCACCGCGCCATTCATCGTCATGGAGACGGAAATCTTGTCCAGCGGAATGCCATCGAACAACACCTTGGCATCCAGGATGGAGTTTACCGCCACACCCGCCTTGCCGACATCGGCAAATGCACGGGGATGATCCGAGTCGTAACCGCGATGCGTCGGCAGGTCGAACGCCACGGACAGCCCCATCTGGCCGGCGGCGAGATTGCGGCGATAAAACGCATTGCTCTCCTCAGCGGTCGAGAAACCGGCGTACTGGCGTACCGTCCATGGTTTCGTTACGTACATGGAGGCATACGGGCCGCGCAGGAATGGCGGGAGCCCCGGCATATACTCCAGGTGTTCCATTCCCTCGAGATCCTTCGCTGTGTAAAGCGGCGCGACGTCGAGTTGTTCCATGGTGTGCCAGACCCACTCATCGAGCGGTTTGCCGGTCTCTTTCTCGACCTGGGCCTGCCACTGCGCGTAGGTGACTTGGGCAACGGGCGGTTGGTATGCAACTTGGGAAAAATCAGGAAATGTTTTCACAGGGTAACTCCAATCTTGTTCAACAGGTTGGCAAGAAATTCAACAGCATTGACGCGGACATGGACAAACTCATCCACCCCCGCATTTTTATGGGCTTCGATTTGTTCGGCTGGATAGCCGGCCAGAATCACCAGGCGCTCGGGCGCCAGGGTTTTGACGGCTTTGACGAATTCAGGAACCAAGGCAGGATAGGTCTCATCCGTCGAGCACAGCACAATAAACTGGGCCTTGGATTCCACCGCTTTTTTGGCGACTTCTTCGACAACGTTACCGCCCGCCGCATACACAATTTCCATTCCGGCGATGGCGAAGAATCCACGACAGAAATCCGCGCGCGCCTTGTGCTGGGCCAGCGGGCCCATGTTCGCCAGATACACTTTCGGGCGGGCTCCCCGGGCGGCGGCGGCATCCACTGCCGCACGCAGCTTTTCCACCTCCATGGCGGCTCGCCGTAGTATGACCGGTGTGATGGGGGCATCCGGTTTATCCTTGGCGCGCAGGCAGCGCGTCAACTCGCCCAGCGTGGCCCCGGCTTCGGCGGCTTCCACACAGGCGTCGAAGGCGTTTTTGTCGGCCTTGAGCAAAATCTCCAGCTTCTTGAGCATGGTATAATGCTCATGCCCGCCCGCTCCGGCAGTGCGATACGCCTTGACTTGATCGTGGCGCTGACGTTCGAAAACGGTGGTGTCCGCGGAGTTGCGCGCCAGTGGTTTCTCCTTGGGGTTGGCATACTGGTTGATGCCTACGATGACATCCCGGCGTTGGGCCACGCTCTTGAGTTTTTCCACCGCCACTTTTGCCACTTCGGCTTGCGGAAATCCTTCGCGCAGGGCTTTGACTATGCCGCCGCGTTTCTCGATATCCTGAAACAATGCCCACGCCAGCCGCGCCACTTGATCGGTTAGGTGCTCGACGTACCAAGCGCCGCCCGTCGGGTCCATGACCTTGTCCAGATCGCATTCCTTTTGCAGGATGATCTGGGTGTTGCAGGCCAGGCGTTGCGAAAGTTCATCCGGGGTGCGGATTACCTCGTCAAACGCGCCCACTTGCAAGCTGTCGCAACCACCCATTGCCCCGGCAAACGCCTCGACGGTGGTGCGCAGCAGGTTCACGTACGGGTCCAGGACCGTCTTGTTCCACTGGGCGGTGCGCACGTGCAGTGCCAGCTTCTGGGCTTCCGCTGATCCGCCCAAGGCGGCGATGACCTGCGCCCACAACATGCGCGTGGCGCGCAGCTTGGCGATTTCCATGAAAAAGTTTGAACCCACCGTCATGGCAAAACGGATGCGCGGCGCAGCCAAGTTCACGTCCAAACCGCGACGGTTCATTTCGCGCAGGTATTCCACGGCGGTGGCCAGCGTAAAGGCCAGTTCCTGCACCGCACTGCCGCCGGCTTCGTGCCAGGAACGGCTGTGTACGCAAACGGTTTGCAGCCGCGGCGCGTGCGTCGAGGCCCACGTCATGAATTGGGCCATTTTGTCGTATCCGCTATTCAAGGAATGCGGCAGTTGACCTTCGAGAACCATCACCCCGATGGGGTTCATCTCGATGCAGCCGCGCACTTCTGCCAAGTTAATGTTGCGCTTCTTGCACAGTGCAGCCAGTAGCGCCGCGAAAGGAATCGCCGCCGCGCCGGAACGCACAAACAGCGCCACCTTGCTCAGGTCAATGCCATCCAAGGCCTTGTCCAGATCATCCAGCGTCGCCACCGACAACCCGCGTTCGCCCACGCCGCCCGTCAGGGCTTTGTCCGGGTCCACGCCTTTGCGCGTGGCCTGATCCACCACGAGGTTGATGGCGGTCAATCCCCGGCTGATTGCTGCGCGGGCCACGGCATTGAACTCGGAAGGACACGCACCGACAATTTCCTGGGAGACATCCCAGGATTTGGTCAGGTACCCGGCGGCTTTATCGCCGCGTACATAGGGGGCAAAACCGGGAAAGGAATTCAGGTGCGCGACCTGGGTCAGGTCTTTCTGGCAATAGATCGGCTGTAGCGTGATGCCTTCGTAGGTTTTGGTCAGCAGTTTTTTATCAAAGGGCGCGCCTTTGAGTTCTGCTTCCACCGTTTTCTTCCACTGTTCATAGGTGGTGGCGGGAAATTCCTCGCGCAATCGCAAGGGAACGTCCTGGGAACGTACACTGGTGTTTTGCATAATGAGTACTGGTTAAGGGATAATATATCAGACTTCTTGCACGGTGACTAATCGGCGATGGCCATTCACGGTAATCGCGAGATGATGAGTCCCGACTTTACTTGGAACGGCTGGACTAAACGCCGGGGCGGGAGCGGGTGTTGGAGCCGGAGCGGGCGCAACTTCAGCCTTGGGTTCAGGCGCCGGAACGGCCGGCTTGGGCTTGTACAGCGCCTCCACTTGTTGCGGAAACATGGCATACAGCACGGCGGTCTCGTCATTCTCCGGCAACCCCTTCTCACGCAATTGCTCTCGCAACTTCGTCATGCCAGGCGGCAACAAATCTGCCGGACGACCGGTGATGGGCTTTTGTCCCGTCTCTTTTTCGATGTTGGCCAGCACATCCTTGTCCACCGGCCCGGGGGTGTTGCCATATTTGCCCAGCGCGATATCCATGGCTTGCTGCGAAATCTTTTTCCAGCGGCCAAACTTGACGTTGAGCATGGCTTGGGTGCCAACAATCTGCGAGGTGGGGGTCACCAGCGGGATGTATCCCAAGCAGGCGCGCACATACGGAATCTCTTTCAACACCTCGTCGAACTTGCCATCCATCCCTTGCTCTTTGAGTTGCGTGCGGAAATTGCTCAACATGCCGCCCGGCACTTGATACATGAGGATGTCGGCATCCACCTTTTCATTGGCGGGGCTGGTGAATTTCCCCAGGTCCTTATAGACGCCTGCAAAATACGCTTGCAGTTTGAACAGCGCCTCGACATCAAATTTCGGGCAGCGCGGGTTGCCTTCCAGCAGCGCCAACATGCGCACGGTATCTGGTTGGGCGGTGCCGTTGGCAAACGGGACAATGGAGGTCTCCACCGCATCCACTCCGGCATCAATGGCGGCGACATAGGCGCTAGCGGCCAGACCCGCCGTGTCGTGGCTGTGCAATGTGATGGGGATGCGCACCCGTTTCTTGAGTTCACGCACCAACTCGGCGGCGACGCCCGGCTTGATCAAGCCGGCCATGTCCTTGATGCCGATGGAATGGCAGCCCATCTTTTCCAATTCCACGCCCATCTTTACAAAGGCACTGGTCGTATGTACCGGGCTGGTGGTATAGCAAATCTCGCCACGCGCGTGTTTGCCGGCCTTGATCACCGCGCGGATGGCGGTTTGCAGGTTGCGCACGTCGTTGCAGGCGTCGAAAATTCGGAAAATATCCATGCCGGCGCGGGCGGAGCATTGCACAAACGCCTCGACCACATCATCCGGAAAGCTGGTGTACTGGACGATGTTCTGCCCCCGCAGTAGCATGATATGGGGCGTTTTTGGCGCGGCCTGTTTGAGCGCGCGCAGGCGGTCAAACGGGTTCTCGTTCAGGAACCGCAGGCAGGCATCAATGGTGGCCCCGCCCCACGTTTCCAATCCGGCAAACCCGAGTCCATCGAGCTGCGGCGCGACCGGCAGCATTTGGGCGGTGGTCATGCGGGTGGCGGCCAGCGATTGATGGCCGTCGCGCAGGACCGTATTATTAAACAACACAGGTTTCATAGTCTGCTATAATTTAGCGTCTCTAATGCAATCTATATTAACAAATGTTTTGCATTCAAGCTTGATGCATCACAATAACTGCTCAAAGCGAGGTTAAGTTAGCCGCAATATTTTTGAACGCATAGCCAAATCTTGCGCTTGTTTCGACAATATTTGCAGATAATACATTTTAGGGCAAGACAATTGCTTCAACTGGGGTTATCTTAACCCAGGCCATGAATGAAACACGCGCTGATCATTCCGCGTCGTCTGGAGGACCACACACTTCCAGTGGCACCGGCTTTTCCGGCGAGGTCGTTTACATTTACGCGTTTGATCTGGCGTACGACATGACCAGCCTGACTCAGCACACGTTGCTTGGCCAGCCGCTGGCGGAATTTTACGTGGACTCCGATAAACGTAATCCGCGCCACCTGCTGCTGCACCGGCCTCGTATGGCGCGGCTGCCGCTGTTGGAGCGGATCGGGCCGCACGGCGTCGTGCGAATCGAGCGCACCATCAAGCTGTTGCCGGTGGGAGCAATCAGCATCACGGTGCGCGTGCCGTTCCAGGTACAACGCCTTGAAGACCTGGTGGCCTATCATGATCTCCGCTTTGATAATGGTGATTTGTACAGCGAGGTGCGACAACTGGCCGAGGCGGTGCGCCTGGAATTACACCCCATGCTCATCCGCCCGGTCGCCACGATGGCCGAAGAAGAGGCGTACACGGTTTTTTGCATCAAAGCGCCGTTGCGGGGTGACGATGGGCGTCCACTCAACGCGGAACAGTGGTTCCTCCAGCATCGCCGCCTAGTGGCTTCGCTGCTGACGCAGGAATCCAATCCGCAGGACCTCTCACGGCAGGAAGCGGAGGAATCCACCGGCCGTTTTTTGAGCTACTACGAAAACGACCTGGTGGTGCTGGACTGGGATGCCGCGTTGATTGTGGATGAACCCCGGGATATTGACGAGACGCTGTACTTGTTGGAACTGGCCAATTTCCAGTTGGCGGAATTGGAGGCCTACGACCGATTGCTGGACGAGGTGCTGGAGCGCTCCTATCGGGACATGACCGGGCGTTCCGAGCGCAACCGCCGGCTGGTCATGAAAGATTTGCGGGAAATCCGGGTGGACCTCGCCCGCCTCAGTGACGAACTGTCCAATATCACCAAGTTTTTTGGCGACTGGCATCTGGCGCGGATTTACGCGGCCATCTCGGATCGCTTCCACCTGGCCGACTGGCATCACACGATTGACGAGAAGCTCAAGACACTGGATGAGTTGTATCAATTGCTCAGTCAGGAACATAACAACCGCCTCATGCTGATTCTGGAAGTCGCCATCGTCGTCCTGTTTGTCATTGACATCATTAAGCTCCTGTTCTATTAACCAATCAAGCATTGGCCGTTAGCCCGATTAACAATGACGACCGCAAACCAAAGAACTATTATGAATAAATATTGGTTCCTCCTTCCTGTGGCCTGCCTGGTTGGCACCTGTGACACCTGCTGCGCTGCAGAACGTGAACCGCGCGATTCCGTCCCCACCGAGCGCACGTCCCCAGCGGTTCCTGAACGGGCGCGCGAGGTCGCTCGCAAACTTGAAGCCGACCGGACAGAATTACGCGAGCTGGAAACGGCCGGCAAGCGCGAGGAAATGGAGGCGGTGCGCCGACGAATAGCCGAACTGGAACGCACGCTGCGTCCGGATGCCAATGTGGAACGGGCACCTGCCGAGCGCCGGGAGAATGCCCGCCGCCCGGCGGCGGAACGGCAAGACCGGGAACCCGGTGTCCGGCGTCCGGGTGGCGCGGCCCAACTGACGCCGGAAGAGCTGGAAGAACGCACCAAGCACGTGAACCAGGCTATCGAACATTTGCGCGCCGCCGGGCTGAACGAAGTGGCGGATAGTCTCAACCGCAGCCTTGTGCCTAATCTGGGGAACATTCCGCGCCTGCAGCCGGGCCATGTCGAACGCATGCCGATGCTTCCTCGCACGGATGCCACCACCGAACGTGTCGCCCGCATGGAGGCGGAAATCCGCGAACTGCGCGAAATGGTTCAAAACCTGAGCCGCCGAGGTAAAATTGAAGGGGAACCGCCGAGGTAATCGGAGCAACCCGAGTATGAAGTACGCACGGCAACTCTCCCGGCTGGCTTGGCTGATCATCCTGCTGGCAACGCTCAACGCTGGAATCAGCGCCGAAGAATTCATGCTCGGCGCGGATATTTCCTGGATTCCTGAACAGGAAGCCAAAGGCAGGAAATTCCAGGATGGCGCGCAAGCCAAGGATATCTTCACCATTGTCAAGGAACATCAGTTCAACTGGATTCGCCTGCGCCTATTTAATAATCCCCGCGCCACCACCAACGGCTATTCCGTCCAGGGCTTTTGCGATCTTGATAACACCCGGAAAATGGCCAAACGAATCCAGCAAGCCGGCCTGAAATTTCTGCTGGATTTCCACTACAGCGACACGTGGGCCGATCCTGGTCACCAGTATAAGCCCGCCGCCTGGAAGGAGCTGCCGATGGATCAGCTTACCAAGGCCGTCCGGGAATATACGCGTGATACCATTCGCAGCTTGGCTGCGGCTGGCACCCCGCCGCAGATGGTTCAGGTCGGCAACGAAATCAGCAACGGCATGTTGTGGCCGGATGGGAAAATCACCCGGTTTGACCAATTGGCGGAACTTTTTAAAGCGGGCGCGGCCGGGGTGCGGGAAGCCGACCCCAAAATCAAGGTGATGCTGCATCTGGCCTTGGGCGGCGATAACGCCAAATCCCGCTGGTTCCTCGATCAGGCCCGGCAACGGGGAGTGGAGTTCGATATCCTCGGGCAATCCTATTACCCCAAGTGGCATGGCACGCCAAATGATTTACGGACGAATTTGACTGATTTGGCGGGGCGTTATCCCTGGCCGATCATCGTTGTGGAATATTCCGAGCACAAACGCGAGGTCAACTCGATCGTTCAGGCGCTGCCCAACGGTAAAGGCCAGGGCACATTCATCTGGGAACCCACGGAATGGGGTGAAGCCCTGTTTAAAAAGGACGGCCAAGCCCTCCCCTCACTGGAGCTTTATCCAGAACTGGCGCGCTCCTTTAAAACAACTCCCCGCACGCGGTGAAATAGGCCCATCTTCCTCTTCCGTAGGTGACGACGTAAGGAGTCTCAAATATAAACGCACGGATAATTTTGAACTGCGGTGGCCACTGCCGGGGAAAAGGGGCAACAGGCGACACCGCTTTGAATTTCATGATTTCATTCCGCAATCCGCACTCCGCATTCCGAATTCGAGATGGGCTGTTCTTCATCCGTCCTATCCGAGTAATCCGTGGTAAAAAAACGGGGAATAAACCACCGATAAACACCGATGGACACCGATGGACACCGATAAGACCATACACCAGTCCGTCATTCCGCAATCCGCAATCCGCAATCCGAATTTGAGGGTTCCGCACTCCGCATTGGATTATCTGCCATATCCGGCTCTCCATTTTTTTGCCGGTTCATTTTTCTGCAAAATCGGGTTCCCAATTTCAAGTTTCAGGTTTCAAGTTTTCATTCATTGGTTCCCAATTTTTTTGCCAGCTAATCTTTTTGCCATGTCCGGCTTCCCATTTTTCTGTCGGTTTATATTTCTGCTAAAGTCTTCCTTCCCCATTTTTCCGAGGCTTTTACATCAGGAAAAAGAAACACTTGGCAGCGGGAACGCGAACAGGATATATTTACACCATGAATGCGAGAAACGTTCTTTTGGAGGTGGCAGACAAACTGCCGCCGGACGCCACGCTGGTTGATGCCATTTACGAATTAGAGTTCCGCCAAGCAGTGGAGGATGGGCTTGCCTCGCTGGACCGGGGCGAACGCGTGCCCTTGGAGGAAGCCCGTCAACGCATTCCACAATGGATTTCCAAGTATTCCTATCCCGCGAAGCCCTGAGCGATTTGGAGCACATCGTTGCTTACATTGCGCTTCACAATGCCACTGCGGCAGAACGCATGGGGCACCTGCTACTCAATGCGGCACTGTCCCTCAACACCTTTCCGGAACGGGGCCGCGTCGTGCCTGAGTTTCAGCGTCCCGATTTACGTGAAATCATGGTTCGCTCTTACCGCCTCATTTACCGGCTGAACCACGAGGGCAAGCGGTTGGAAGTCGTGCGGTTTTGGCATGCGGCGCGAGGCTTCCCACACATTCCCCATTGAACCCGAACGCGGAACCCTTGATTTCGGAATGCGGATTGCGGAATGAATCCAAAATACCCAACATGGCAAAATAATTGACCTGAACACTGATGACTGGTCACTGATCACTCCCTCCCAGCTCCTATCTCCTGCATATCATTTTTCTGCCGGTTTATATTTCTGCAAAAGGAATTTGTTCCCAATTTTTATGGCATGTTGTTTTTTTGGGGGAAATACTTGATTCCTATGGCCATGTCATGCTAGACGTGGACTAAGCGACATAAATCACCTAAATGATTACCTATAATGTGCGGGGAACTTATGGAAATACAGTGCTATAATTTGTTTGATTCGATGCAGTGGCGGCAGGGCATCATGCCGGGCTGGTTGCCAGCCTTGGTGGTTGCGTGTCCGCTGTCTCCCCCGTGCATTTCATTTCTGCAAAACAGCTCATCCATATTCTCATGAATCATACACTGCTCCAGCTTTTGGCGTTGGCCGTTACCGGCTTGGCACTATTTCCCGCCGCGACACTTCAGGCGCAAGACTACACTTTCACCACGTTTGCGGGACCAGTGGAAACTGGACCTGCCGCAGTGGATGGGACGGGGAGTGCAGCGCGGTTCAACAATCCTTGGGGTGCGACCGTAGACAGAGATGGGAATATCTATATCGCGGACGAGTCTAACCACACGATCCGCAAAATCAGCACGGCGGGGGCAGTGACGACTCTGGCTGGGAGTGCGGGGAGTAGCGGCAGTGCGGATGGCAATGGAAGTGCGGCACGGTTTTACCATCCTTCTGGTGTAGCCGTGGATGGGAGTGGAAATATCTATGTTGCGGATACTTACAATAACACGATTCGGAAGGTTAGTCCGACGGGGGTAGTGACAACCTTAGCGGGGCGGGCTGGTAGCAGTGGTAGCACGGACGGTGCGGGTGATGCCGCGCGTTTTTGCTATCCTAACGGCGTGACTGTGGATGAGAGTGGAAACGTCTATGTCGCGGATACTCTTAATCAAACGATCCGAAAGATCAATCCGATGGGGACGGCTACTACCGTGGCGGGGAGTGCGGGAAATGGTGGTAGTGCGGACGGGACCGGAAGCACAGCGCGGTTTAACTCTCCTTCTGACCTGGCGGTGGATGGAAGCGGCAACCTCTATGTCGCGGATCGGAACAACCACACGATCCGGAAAATTAATTCGTCGGGAGAGGTGACAACGTTGGCGGGGAGTCCGGGAGTTACTGGCAGCCTGAATGGCACGGGGAGTACAGCCCAGTTTAATTCTCCACTTGGCGTAACCGTGGATGGCGGTGGGAACGTCTATGTCGCGGACTGGAATAACCACACAATTCGGAAGATCAGCCCGGTGGGTGTGGTCACCACGTTGGCGGGCAATCCGGGGGTCATTGGCACTGTGGACGGTACGGGTGGAACAGCGCGGTTTAACTATCCTTTAGGTGTGGCGGTGGATGGGAATGGAACCGTTTATGTCGCAGATCGTGGAAACCAAACTGTTCGGAAGATCAACCCGGCAGGAGCCGTCACCACCCTGGCAGGAAGTCCTGGAGGTACTGACAGTTGTAGCGGCAGTGCAAACGGCACGGGGAGCGCGGCGCGTTTTTACGGTCCTAGCGGTGTGACGGTAAATACTTATGGATATATCTATGTCGCGGATAGATTTAATCATACGATTCGCAAAATTTCCCCAAGCGGGTCGGTAACAACCTTGGCTGGACTGGCAGGTACCAGCGGCGCTACGGATGACTCAGGGAGTTTGGCACGGTTTTATAATCCTCGTGGAGTAGCCGTAGATGGAAGCACAAATGTTTATGTTGGCGATTCCTACAACAACAAGATTCGGAAAATAACGTTAGCAGGAGTAGTGACAACAATGGCTGGGTACACAAGCAGCGGCAGCGTGGACGGCACAGGAACCAGTGCACGGTTTCGTTTCCCAATAGGAGTAGCGGCATCTTATTATGGAACTATCTATGTGGCGGACGAATTGAACGACACGATTCGAAAGATCACCACAGCAAAAGTCGTAACGACTTTGGCAGGAACCGCAGCTAGCAGTGGAAGTGTAAACGGGACGGGCAGTGCGGCACGGTTTTCCAATCCTAATGGTGTAGCAGTGGATGGAAGTGGAAATGTCTATGTCGCGGATAGTAGCAATCACACGATTCGCAAGATCAACTCGTCGGGAGTTACGACGACCATCGCGGGAACTGCGGGAAGCCCCGGGAATGCGGACGACACGGGTAGTGCAGCGCGGTTTTATTACCCTGCCAGTGTGGCGGTGGATGGGAGTGGAAATGTCTATGTCGCGGATACCAGTAATCATACGATCCGCAAGGTCAGCCCTTCGGGAGAAGTGATTACCCTGGCGGGGAGTGCGGGCAGTTTTGGGTGCGCGGATGGTTCTGGCAGCGCAGCACAGTTTTACTCTCCTTGCGGCGTGGCGGTGGATGGGAGTGGAAGTGTCTATGTCGCGGATAGTGGCAATCACACGATCAGGAAAGGGGTTCCAGCATGTCAGGATAAACCGACCATTGATCTTGAAATGGGACTGGTGGGAGTACCACGCCAACTGGATACCGCACCGCAGACCGCAAATACATGGGAATGGAGCCTGATCCGATGCCCAGCCGGTTTAACGAATTCTTTATCGTCAAGTACCACTCGGAATCCCACTTTTGTGCCGAATGTTGCCGATCAATATATATTCCGCCTTCGAGCCACCAACAGCCTCGGTCAAATCAGCATCCGTACCTTGAGTTTCACGGCTACCAATGGCACGGCACCAGCGGTGCTCACCCCACCTCAAAGCGCGCTCTGTCAGATGGGCGGCAGCGCTTCGTTTACGGTGTCGGTCTCCGGCACCGCTCCGTTATTTTATCAATGGTTTAAGAGTGGTTCTGCTATCTTGAACGCGACCAATTCCGACTTCAACCTCCCGTCATTGACCTTGTCTGATACGGGCCGTTATTACGTCGTCCTCTCCAATGCTTTCGGCACCACGACCAGTGCGGTGGCGGTACTGGCCCAATCCCTGCAAGTCGCCCAACAAGGCAGTGGCATCGTCACTTACTCACCAATCAACTACAACGTGAACGACACGCTTACCCTGACGGCTGCTCCGGCCCGGTATTATAATTTCGCGCGTTGGTCGGATGGGGTAACTACCAACCCGCGCAACATCACGCTGGACGCTGTCAATCAATACACCGCCATCTTCACCAATACCGCGCCGTTGCAGACCGTTTTGGTGGGCGGGCAATCCATGGAACTGCCGGTCGGCACTCCGCTCATTTACGTGGCCGGACAGGTGGCGAATGGCCAGACCAATGTATTCCATCTGACCACGCCGGTGTCGGTGGTGTTGACGTCCAGTTGGAACGGGCCGATTCATTACACCTTGAATGGCGCAACGCCGGATTTCAACGCGACGCGTTATGTGCAAGGAACGGCGCTGTCGGTGACGCTGCCGGCAGTGATCAAGGCGATTGCCTACGTGAATGACCTGTACCTGGCGGATACGCTGTATGGCAACTACTCCGAAGTGGTCGCCACACGATTGGATTATGTGGCGCAATACGGCTTAGCGGTCGCCTCGCCGGGTGGTGGCGGAGTGAGTGTGAATCCGGCGGCGAGCCTCTATGACATCAATACGGTCGTCACCCTGACAGCCACCAATCTGCCGGGCTGGACCTTCCTCGGTTGGACGGGCAGCACCAATGGCGCGGCCGCCGTTGGTAACACGTTGACAGTCACGATGAATGGCAACAAGGGTATCCAGGCGTTGTTTGGCGCTCCGGTGAATACGAGTGTGGTTCCTGCGGGTTCAACCATCGAGCGTGTGCCCGATCTGGCACTCTACCCCTACGGCTCGGTGGTCCGGTTGACCGCGTTTCCGATGACCGACCGGTACCTGGCTGGTTGGAGCGGATCAGCCTCGGGAGCCATTAGCCCGGTAGAGTTGGTGGTAACGAATGCGAACCTTTCGGTAACCGGAACCTTTGGCGCGCTGGCTGGGCAGTTCACCCTGGTGGCGCGGTCTACCGGCTCGGGCTTGGTGACGTACAGCCCAGCGACCAACCGGTTCGCACCAAACACCGCCGTAACTATTACGGCGATTCCCAAACCCGGCTACGACCTGAACGGTTGGAGCGGTGATACCAATGGCGCAACTCGCTCCGGGAATGCGTTGTCCTTGATGATGGACGCGAGCAAGACCATCACTGCGATTTTCATGCCGGGTGCGTCCCCGCAAATCATCGGGCAGCCCAGCAACCAGGTTGCAGCGGTGGGCGCGACAGTTTCGCTGGTGGTGACGGCTACCGGCACAGCTCCATTGGATTACCAGTGGTTCAAGGGTGGAGTGGCGCTCATGAATTCGACAAATCCCACCTTGACCATGCCAATGGTTTCCACCAATGGCACGGGCGATTATCGCGTGGTGGTGCATAACGTGCTTGGAAGCGTCACCAGTGCGGTGGCGGTGGTGACCGTGGTGATGTTGCCCCCGACCATTATCACTGCTCCGGTCAGCCAGACCGCCGCGCTTGGCGGGGCCGCAAATTTTGCCGTCACTGCTTCGGGTACCGCACCGATGACGTACCAATGGTACTGGAATGGTGCGCTGTTGCCGGGAGCCACGAATAGTTTTTTCACGCTTATGGATGCGCAACGGAATAATGAAGGGAGTTACTTTGTGGTTATCAGCAATGCCGTGGGTTCCATCACCAGCACGGTCGCGACCCTCACCGTCGTGGATCTCGCCAATATCAAGCAGGACCCGCAAGGATTTACCGCCAAGGCGGGAGTGGTGACCAACCTGAGTGTCCGCGCCAGCGGCAGTACGCCCTTGTATTATCAGTGGTACAAGGATGACTCATTAGTGGCCGGAGCCAATGGCTCCACCTTTGCGTTTCCCAACCTGCAATGGCCGCAGGCGGGGAATTATTGTGTGGTGGTGACCAATGCGTATGGGGCCGCCACCAGTGCGGTGGCTGTCGTAACAGTCCTCAGCCCACCATTTATCACCAGCCAACCGCAAAACCAATCCGCTCTGCTGAATGGCAATGCCAGTTTGTCTGTGACGGCTGAGGGCACTTCCCCATTGAGTTATCAGTGGTTCAAGGGTAGTTCCCCGATCCTTAACGCCAATGACAATGTACTGGCACTGGCGAATGTGCAACGCGCCGATGGGACGGGATATTCTGTGATCATCACCAATCAATACGGCAGCATTACCAGCAGCGTGGCCACGCTGACGGTGCTGGAAGGGCCATCTATTGTACAATCGCCACTGAGTTTCACCGGGTTGGTGGCTAGTGTTGGCAGTTTGACGGTGTCGGCCAAGGGTGCGCCGCCACTTTTCTATCAATGGTACAAGAACGGTGCTTTAATCCCAAACGCCACCGCTGCCGCCTATAGTTTCTCGTCCCTATCCCTCGCTGAGGCCGGGAACTATTACGTCGTCGTCAGCAACGCCTACGCCAAAGCCACCAGCGTCGTGGCTACCGTGACTGTGCTCTCGCCACCTTATGTAATCAACCAGCCCCAGAACGTGACCGCTCCTGTGGGTGGCAGCGCCAACTTCTCCGTGACTGCTGGTGGCACGGATCCTTTGTCATACCAGTGGTACAAATCAGTGAATAATGTCCAATGGACCATGCTCGCTGGTGCAACCAATTTGCAATTGGCAATTTACAATTTGCAATTGGCCGATGCTGGTTCCTTTGCCGTAGTCGTCGCCAACTCTTTTGGCTCCATCACCAGCGCGGTGGCGACGATCTTCGTCTCCGAGGGCTTGGCCAATGGCCGGTTTACCAATAGCGCCAACATCGCCATCACCGATAATGCGCCCGCCAATCCCTATCCGGCCACCCTCACCGTCAACGGCCTGGCTAGCAAAATTCAGCGGGTAAAAGTGACGCTGCGCAAGTTCACACACACGTACATGTCGGACGTGCGGGTGTTGTTGGTATCGCCCGCCGGGCAAAAGGTGCTTTTGATGTCGGCGGCCGGCAATGGCGGGGTAAGCCAAGTCAATTTGACCTTCGATGACTTGGCCACTGGCCCAGTGCCCGACGTGCCCACGTCCGGCATCTATAAACCCACAGCAACCACCACAGGTTCATTAACCGCCCCGGCACCCGCCGCCCCCTACGCGCCCACGCTCGCGGCTTTGAAAGGACAGGACCCCAACGGCACGTGGTCGCTCTATGTGTTGGATAGTTCCGCCGGCGATGGTGGGTACATCACCGAGGGATGGAGCCTGGATATTGAGACCGCCACCCCGCCCTTCATCACCAGCCATCCGCCATCGCAGACCGCTAATACCGGCGGCAGCGCCACGTTTACGGTGGGTGTCACCGGCGCGCAACCGCTGTTCTACCAATGGCGGTTTAATGGCAGCACGTTATCGGGTGCCACCAATGCCACGTTGCCCATGGCTAACCTTCAGGGTGCCCAAGCGGGGAACTACACGGTGGTAGTGACGAATGCCTCGGGGAGCGCGACCAGCCTGGTGGCGACCTTGACGGTGCTCACCACCGATCCACCCTACATCACCAGCCAACCGCAGGATTTAACCATGATGGTCGGGGACACCGCCACGTTTACAGTGCAGGCCGGCGGCACGGCCCCACTCAATTATCAATGGTTTAAGGGTGGCGCGGCCATCTTGGCTGCGACCAATTTGCAATTTACAATTTTCAATTTGCAATTGTCCGATGCAGGCAACTACCAGGTGGTGATCAGCAACGCTTACGGTGTCGTCACCAGTGCGGTGGCCAAGGTGACGGTGTATCAGAACTTGGCGCCATTCATCCAAGCCCAGCCGCAAAGCCAGACCAACCTGGTGGGCAGCAGCGCAAACTTCACCGTGCAAGCCGGAGGCACGGCCCCACTCACGTATCAGTGGTTCAAAAGTGGCGCGGCCATCCTGGCCGCAACCAATTCCTCCTATTCTATCTTCAATCTCCTAGCTTCTGATTCTGGTTCTTATGTTGTTGTCATCGCCAACAGTTTTGGTTCCGTGACCAGTGCCGTGGCCGTGTTAGCGGTCCAGTCCGTGGTTACCCCGCCCAGCATCACCACCCAGCCGCAGAGCCGCACGAACGGGGTGGGCACCACCGCCAGTTTTACCGTCAGCGGGACCGGGTTGCCAACGCCCACGTATCAGTGGTATAAATCAGTAAACAGTAATCAGTTATCAGTCATCAGTTGGGCTACCAATTTGCAATTTACAATTTTCAATTTGCAATCAAGCGACGCTGGCAGCTATGCCGTCGTACTCCAGAACTCGGGTGGTTCCATCACCAGCGCGGTGGCGGTGCTGACTATCGCTGACCGGCCCGTCATCCTGACCCAACCGCAAAGCCAGACCAACGCGCCGGGCGGCACGGCGACGTTCCAAGTGACCGCCGTGGGACAGCCGGTTCCCACCTATCAATGGTATAAAAGTGGCGCGGCCATCTTGGCTGCGACCAATTCCTTCTATTCTATCTTCAATCTCCTAGCTTCTGACTCCGCCTCCTATTCGGTTGTCGCCGCCAACTTCATGGGATCGGTGACCAGTGTGGTGGCGCGGTTGGTGATCCAGGTACCGGATACGTTGACGATTGTGACGCAACCG